>NZ_JBEZEH010000037.1:0-39179 GCF_040648775.1 Micromonospora sp. NPDC049089 | reverse complement strand
CCCGCCGGCCGGGACTGGTTGAGGTCCAGGTCCCGGCCGGCCGCCGAGGATTGGGTGGCCGCTACGGCGACCGTGGAGGGTCGCCGCGCTGCCGTGGCCCGGGCCGGGTGTGTCAGCGGGCCTGGAGCGCGTCGAGGGCGACGGCCATCGCGATGACCAGGCGACGGTCGATCTGCGGGTTCTGCACCTCGACGACGTACTTGTCGCGCAGGCCCCACTTCTTGACCACAGTGAAGACCGGCTGACCGCCTGCGGTGAAGTCGAAGTGGTACGGCAGCCAGGACAGCGAGTCGACGAATCGACGCAGCAGTGCCACCGGCATGCTCCGCTCCTGGCCCGTCACCTGCGGCAGACCGGCCTGCTCGACGTGCCAGGTGGAGCGCAGCAGCGACTGGGCGAAGTCCTTGCGGAACAGCCCGATCGGGTTGCCGGCCGCGTCGGTGACGTCGTACGTGGCGCCGAGGTCGATGCGCTGGCGGGCCTTGAAGCCGAGCAGAGGCTGCTGCTTGGAGTCATCCGTGTAGATGGTCACCTGCTCCTTGAAGGCGAGCCGCTTCTGCTGCGCGAACGCCAGCAGCTCACCTTCGGTGCCGTCGGGGGCGACCGCCCGGACCTCGTACTGGTTGACCATCATGCGCAGTCGCTGGCGGATGTGGAACTGGTGCTGGCCCTGCAAGTTGTCGAGCTGCATGTGTACTCCTCCGGGGTTGGTGCGCCGGAGTCTCGCACAGCCCGACAACCGTCGCGTCCCTGCCGCCCTTGTTCAGCTGCTGCTGGGTAGCCGCCGAGGTCGCCGGACGACTACCCAGCACGGAGTGGTCACTGGTGCCCGGGCAGGACCACTCCGAAGGACGTCAGCGACTGTCGACGGAGTTCGCGGCCCGCAGCGCCGCGGTGTTCAGCACCTGGTGGATGCCGCGCAGCCGCTCGTTGATCTGTTCCAGCCGTTCCGCCTGGGCCAGGGCGGCCAGTGCCGACCCCAGCGCGATCTGCTGGTCGAGGGTGAGATTGTCCTGGTCGATGGTGTAGAGCAGGTCGACGGTTTCGGCGATGGTGTCGGCCACGGCTTCTCCTCGGGCACGGGGGCGGTCGGCAACATGGGCATCGATGGAAGCGCTCCCACACCATTGTGCCCCGTGCCAGGCCGATTCATGCAAGCCGCTCAGTCCGGCAGGTTCGCCAACACCACGTCGAGCACCCGGATCGCGTCCGGTTTGGAGAGGGGGTTGTTGCCGTTGCCGCATTTCGGTGACTGCACGCAGGACGGGCAACCGGCCTCACAGCCGCACTCCGCGATCGCGTCCCGGGTGGCCCGCAGCCACGCCGCCGCCGTCCCGTACGCCCGCTCGGCGAACCCGGCGCCACCCGGATGCCCGTCGTAGACGAAGACGGTCGGCGCCTCGGTGTCGGGGTGCAGGGCGGTGGAGAGCCCGCCGATGTCCCACCGGTCGCAGGTGGCCATCAGCGGCAGCAGGCCGATCGCGGCGTGTTCGGCGGCGTGCAGCGCACCCGGCACGTCGGCCGGCTGGACCCCGGCGAGGGCCAACGACTGCGGTGACAGGGTGAACCAGACCGCCACCGTGCGAAGCTCCCGGGCGGGCAGGTCCAGCGGCCGGGTGTCGATCACCTCGCCGGTGGCGATCCGCCGCCGCTGGTACGACACCACCTGGCTGGTCACATCCACCTCGCCGAGGAACATGCCCACCGGGCCGGCGTCCACGTAGGAGCGCACCGACACCACCGACAGGTCGGTGACGTCGCGGGCGTGGGTGGACCAGTCCGGTTCCTCGGCGCGTACCAGCGCGCAACCGTCGGCCAGGTCAAGCTGGTCGACCACGTACGAGACGCCCTGGTGCAGGTAGACCGCGCCGGAATGCAGCAGAAAGTGCGACGAGCCGCCGTCGACAGTGCCGAGCAGCCGGCCGGTCGACGACTCCACCACCGCGACCGGGGCGCCGCCCTCGCCGCGCAGGTCCACCTCTGGCCGCTCGCGGTGCCGCCAGTACCAACCGGTGGGCCGCTGCCGCAGCGCCCCCGCCGCGACCAGCTCGTCGACCGCCTCCTTCGCCCCCTCGCCGAAGAGCGCCAGGTCGGCAGGTGTGAGCGGCGCCTCCACCGCGGCGCAGGCCAGCTGCGGTGCCAGCACGTACGGGTTGGCCGGGTCGAGCACCGTCGCCTCCACCGGCGCGCCGAAGATCGCCTCCGGGTGGTGCACCAGGTAGGTGTCCAGGGGGTCGTCCCGGGCCACCAGCACCGCGAGGGCCTCCTGCCCGGAGCGCCCGGCGCGGCCCGCCTGCTGCCACAGCGACGCCCGGGTGCCCGGGTAGCCGCAGATCAGCACCGCGTCGAGCCCGACCAGGTCCACGCCCAGCTCCAGCGCGTTGGTGGAGGCCAGGCCGAGCAGGTCGCCGTGCAGCAGCGCCCGTTCCAGCTCGCGCCGCTCCTCCCGCAGGTAGCCGCCCCGGTAGGCGGCCACCCGGTCGCCGAGCCCTGGAACCGCGTCGTCCAGAGCTCGACGTGCGTTGGTGGCCACCACCTCGGCGCCCTTGCGGGAGCGGACGAAGGCGAGGGTGCGTACCCCCTCGGCGACCGTGTCGGCGAGCAGGTCCGCGGTCTCGCGCAGCGCCGACCGGCGGACCTGGTGGAGCTCGTCGTGTTCGCCCGTCGCCTGCGGCGGCACCGGGGTCGAGGCCGACGAGTCGGGTGGCAGCAGCGGCGGTTCCCAGAGCGCGAAGGTGACTCCGCCGCGGGGGGAGGCGTCCTCGGTGACCGCCGTCACCGGCAGCCCGGTCAGACGCCCCGCCGCGGTGGCCGGGTCACCGGACGTCGCCGAGGCGAGCACGAACACCGGGGTGGCCCCGAACCGGGCGCACTGCCGGCGCAGCCGACGCAGCACGTGCGCGACGTGCGAGCCGAACACGCCCCGGTACGTGTGGCACTCGTCGATCACCACGTACGCGAGTCGGCGCAGGAAGCCGGACCACTGGGCGTGCCCGGGCAGGATGCCGTGGTGCAGCATGTCCGGGTTGGTCAGCACGAACCGGGAGTGCCGCCGGATCCACTCCCGCTCGGTGCGCGGGGTGTCCCCGTCGTAGCAGGCGGGGCGTACCCCTTCCAGCTCCAGCGCGGAGACGGCGCGCAACTGGTCCGCGGCGAGGGCCTTGGTCGGTGCCAGGTAGAGCACCGTGGCCCGGGGGTCGGCGAGCAGGGTGGCCAGGGCGGGCAGTTGGTACGCCAGTGACTTGCCGGACGCGGTGCCGGTGGCGACGACGACGTGCTGGCCCTCGTACGCCAGGTTGGCAGCCTCGGCCTGGTGCTGCCACGGCGCGACCACGCCGCGTCGGGTGAACGCCGCGCGCAACTCCGCCGGTGCCCACGACGGCCACGGCGCGGGCACCCCGGCGCGGGCCGGCACCCGCTCGACGTGGGTGACCGGGTCGGCGGCGCCTCGGGCGCGTAGCCGGCGCAGCAGGTCGGCGGGCGCTGGCCCGGTGCCGGGAGCAGCGGATACGGTGGCCGCGGACGACGACTCCAGGTCGTGGCGCGGCGTGCCGCGCGCGGAGCTGAAGTCGTTGGAGGTCACGCCCTGCACTCTCGCACTGGTGTTCGGAGATGAAAAGTCGGACACCGGGGTAAGGGGAAGCCTCCGCTGGCGTCCGCAGGCCGCCCCGGCGGTAGTGGTTAGATGCCCACGAGAGTTTACGGCTCTGGCGAGGAGGACCGATGGAGCTGTCACTGGCGACCCGCACCGTGGGCGAGCACACGGTGCTCGAGGTCGGTGGTGAGGTGGACGTCTACACCGCGCCCCGGCTCCGTGAGCGACTCCTCGAACTGATCGACGGTGGCGCCCGTCACGTGGTGGTGGACCTCGGTCGGGTGGACTTCCTCGACTCGACCGGGCTGGGCGTGCTGGTCGGCGCGCTCAAGCGGCTCCGCTCGGCCAGCGGTTCGTTCGCGCTGGTCTGCGACAAGGAGCCGCTGCTCAAGATCTTCCGGATCACCGCGCTGGACCAGGTGTTTCCGCTGCACCCGACGGTCGACGCGGCGGTCAGCGCCGACTCGGCGGGCGCCGACGCGTGATGGCGACAGTCAAGCTCTCTTTTTCGCCCGCTCCGGTGCACGTGCGCACCGCCCGCCTGGTCGGCGTCGCCGTTGCCCGGCGGGCCGGGGTGCGGGAGGACCTGCTGGACGAGGTGCGCCTGGCCATCGGTGAGGCGTGCACCCGCGCGGTGGCCCTGCACCGGCAGTACGGCCTGGCCGACCCGGTGCTGGTCGAGATGTCCGACGGTGGCTCGTACGCCGTGCGGGTGGTGGACCGGGCGCCGATCGAGGCGGGTATCGGTCTGACCGCGCTGCCGCCGGACGAGCTGGCCAACGAGTCGCTGACCGATGAGGCGCTCACCACCGGCGTCGGCTTCGCGCTGCTCGCCGGTTTCGTCGAGGACCTCCAGGTGCGCCCGGTCGACGAGGGCATCGGCACCGAGGTGCGGATGGTGTGGCCGGTCGGCCGCTGACCAGTTCCGCTGCGTAGGCCGCGTCCCCTGCTGGGGATGCGGCCTTCTTTGCATGGATCGGGCCCTATATCAGATTTCGTTTCATAACACAGCGACGAAGATCATCGCGACACGGTGCCACCTGGGTGTGACCTCCAACACTGTGGAGGGCTACAGTACCCGGGTTGTCAGCAAGTGACCTATCCCGCAGCCAGCGGGTATGGGTGTTCATCGCTGGTCCGCTGGTGGGTTGGCGCGCGCTTGCGAGTCCGCATCCAGGCGTCGGTCAGTGCGTCTCCACTCACCGGCGCGATTGTTCGGTAACAGGAGGACACAGATGTCCGAGACCTTGGCCGCCGACGGCGGCGGGCTTTCCCTTACCGGAAGCAATGTCACCTACGTCGTCATCGCCGCGGTTGTCGCGCTGGTGGCACTTGGTTTCGCTGCCGCCCTGACGAAAACGGTGCTGGCCGCTGGTAAGGGCACCGAGAAAATGCAGGAGATCTCGGGGGCCGTCCAGGAGGGCGCCTCGGCCTACCTGCTCCGACAGTTCCGCACCCTGGCGATCTTCGTGGTCATCGCCGTCGTGCTGCTCTTCCTGCTTCCGGTGCACGACACCGACGGCAGTGAGCTCGCGGTGAAGCTCGGCCGGTCACTCTTCTTCGTGGTGGGCGCCCTGTTCAGCGCGTTCATCGGTGGTGCCGGCATGTGGCTGGCCACCAGAGCCAACCTGCGGGTGGCCGCCGCCGCGAGGGAGCGGGCAGGCGGCCGCGAGGCGGCCATGAAGATCGCGTTCCGGACCGGCGGTGTCGTCGGCTTCTTCACCGTCGGCCTCGGCCTCTTCGGTGCCGCGCTCGTCGTTCTGATCTACCGGGGTGACGCGCCGACAGTGCTGGAGGGCTTCGGCTTCGGCGCCGCCCTGCTCGCGATGTTCATGCGGGTCGGTGGCGGCATCTTCACCAAGGCCGCCGACGTCGGCGCCGACCTGGTCGGCAAGGTCGAGCAGGGCATTCCCGAGGACGACCCGCGCAACGCCGCCACCATCGCCGACAACGTGGGCGACAACGTCGGTGACTGCGCCGGCATGGCCGCCGACCTGTTCGAGTCGTACGCGGTCACGCTGGTGGCCGCGCTGATCCTCGGCCGCGCCGCGTTCGGCGAGGAGGGCCTGGTCTTCCCGCTGATCATCTCCACCATCGGCGTGCTGATCGCGATCGTCGGCGTCTTCATCACCCGGCTGCGTGCGACCGACCGCAACGCCCTGACCGCGATCAACCGGGCCTTCTACCTGTCGGCTGTGCTCTCCGCGGTGCTGGTGGCTGTTGCCGCCTTCGCGTACCTGCCGGCGACGTTCGGCGAGTTCGACAGCGGGCTCACCGACGCGCCTGGCAACCCCCGGCTGGTCGCCATCGGCGCGGTCGTGATCGGCATCGTGCTGGCCGCCGCGATCCAGGCGCTGACCGGCTACTTCACCGAGACCAACAGGCGACCGGTGCAGGACATCGGCAAGAGCTCGCAGACCGGTGCCGCAACCGTCATCCTGGCCGGCATCAGCATCGGTCTGGAGTCGGCGGTCTACTCGGCGCTCCTGATCGGCGCAGGCGTCTTCGGGGCGTTCCTCCTCGGCGGCAGCTCCATCACGCTGTCGCTGTTCGCGGTGGCGCTGGCCGGCACCGGCCTGCTCACCACTGTCGGCGTCATCGTCGCGATGGACACCTTCGGGCCGATCTCCGACAACGCCCAGGGCATCGCCGAGATGTCCGGTGACCTCGACGAGCACGGCGCTCGCACGCTCACCGAACTGGACGCCGTCGGCAACACCACCAAGGCGATCACCAAGGGCATCGCGATCGCCACGGCGGTCCTCGCGGCGACCGCGCTGTTCGGCTCCTACACCGACTCGCTCCGCAGCGCGTACGAGGACGCTGGCGTGGGCGACGTCGGTACGGAGATCCTCAACTCGCTGAACGTGGCGAACCCGCGCAACCTGGTCGGCCTGATCATCGGCGCGGCGGTGGTCTTCCTCTTCTCCGGGTTGGCCATCAACGCGGTGTCCCGCTCGGCCGGTGCCGTGGTGATGGAGGTCCGCCGGCAGTTCCGTGAGCTGCCCGGCATCATGGACGGCACCCAGCGCCCGGAGTACGGCAAGGTCGTCGACATCTGCACCCGGGACGCGCAGCGCGAGCTGATGACCCCCGGCCTGCTCGCCATCCTGGCGCCGATCGCTGTCGGCTTCGGCCTCGGGCCCGGCGCGCTCGCGGCGTACCTGGCCGGTGCGATCGGTGCCGGCACCCTGATGGCGGTGTTCCTGTCCAACTCCGGTGGGGCCTGGGACAACGCCAAGAAGCTGGTCGAGGACGGCGCGTACGGGGGCAAGGGCTCCGAGGCGCACTCCGCCACTGTCATCGGCGACACCGTCGGCGACCCGTTCAAGGACACCGCCGGCCCGGCGATCAACCCGCTGATCAAGGTGATGAACCTGGTCTCGCTGCTGATCGCGCCCGCCGTGGTGGCCTGGAGCGTCGGCGACGACCGCAACGTCGGCCTGCGGGTCGGCATCGCGCTGGTCGCGACGCTGATCATCGTGGCGTCGGTGGTGTTCAGCAAGCGCAAGGGCATCGCGATGTCCGACTCGGACGCCGACGGCAACACCGGCGCGGGCAGCACCGACCACCGCCCGGAGACGGTCAACGCCTGATCCAGGAACGGCCCGGGGTCCCCGGTCGACGTGGCTTGTCGACCGGGGACCCCGGCCGTCCGGCCCGATGCCACACCTGGCCAAAGGCCGTACGCTGCAACGCATGCGTACGTGCCGGGCGTCTGCCGCCGGAAAGCTCACGGTGGTCCTGGCCACGATCGTCGTTCTGGCCGGCTGCGGCGGCGGCCCCAGCCCACGGGCCTGGGCGGCCTCGGTCTGTGGCGCCCTCACCCCGTGGCGCTCCGAGATCAACAAGTTGACCAGCAGCACCGACGAGCAGATGACCGCGCAGACCACGCCGGCGCAGGCCAAGGAGAACCTGGTGCGGCTCTTCGACGGGGCGGAGCAGGCCAGCGAGGCCGCGCGCAGCAAGGTCGAGAAGGCGGGCATCCCGGAGGCGGAGAACGGCGAGGCCATCTCCGCGGGTTTCCGCAGCTCCCTGGGGAAGATGCGGGACGCGTACGGCCGTGCCCGGGACACCATCGACGGCCTGGGCACCGGCGAGCCGACGGCCTTCTACGACGGCGTGCGGGCCGCCGTGGAGACCCTCAACAAGGAGTACGACGCCGGCGCGCTGGACACCAGCAAGCTCAACTCCGAGGAGTTGAAACAGGCATTCGACGAGGTGCCGGAGTGTCGCTGAGCGGGCTCGGTGACACCGGGAAGGCACAGCCGCCTCCGGCGCTGTTCCCCGCGCCCGAGTCCGACACGCCCACTCCCGGGCGACGCCGTGGCGGCGCGCCGCAGGACCGCTCGTCGCCGGACGGCCTGGTTCGGAGCGGCCCGCCCCAGACGGACGACGCGGGCCGGCAACTTGTCTTCTTCGGCGCGGATGCGGCCGAACCGACAGTCGCCGACCTGGCCGGGCTGCTCGCCGGGCCGGCCGAGGTGGTCCGGATGGGCGGCACCGCCCGGCTCTCGGTGCAGGTGGACGCCGCCTGGCGGGTGCACGTGCTCGTCGCCGAGCTGGCGTCGCGTGGGCTGGCGGCGAGCTGGGAGCCGACCGAGGGCGCGCGACACGCCGTTCGTACGTCGTACACCCGGATCCTGAAGCCGCTGGCGGCCGCCTGGCTGCACGGTACGACGAAGCGTCCGCCGGCCGCGTTCCACCTGACCGGTCGGCGGTTGCGGCTGTGGCTCGCCGCCGCCGGGACGCCGGAGCCTCCGGACTGCTTCCTGTTGCGCCTGGGCGTCGACGACCAGGAGTGTTGGGAGCCGATCGGCGTGGCGCTCGCCTCGGCGGGGCTGGCCGGGGCGCTGCTCGGCCCGGGTGAGGGCGGCCCGGCGTACCGGATCACCGGCCGCCGCCGGTTGGCGCGGCTCGCCGAGCTGGTCGGCGGGCCGCCGCCCGCCACACCACCCGAAGCCTGGCCAACCTGATCCGCCCCTCATCGCGTCGATCATGGAGTTGTGGTGGGGGACGTATTGCTCGTCCGGGGTCAAAACGCCCACCATAAGTCCATGATCGACGCCGTTGGGCGGCGGCTTGAGACGGTGTGGCCGGGTGTCTGGTGCCGGACAGACGGCGGGTCGATCCAGGCGGAAAACGGGCGGGTCGTGGGCCCGCCATCGTCACAGTGACCCGCTTCGAGCCCTACCCACGGTGTACGGTGGCGCCGTCCGGCAGTGCCGAGCGCGGCGGAGTGGCGTCGACAGCCGCGTCGAAGCGGTTTGCGGCCCGCGAAACCCGAAACGCGGGCGGCGCGTTACGTTGGACATCCGGACCGCCGGTGCGACGGCGGGGTCGAAAGCGGTCGCTGTCCGGGCGCCGGCAGGCCACGAGCAGGAGTGAGGTCGGGGAGAGACGTGCCGAGCAACGCTGGAACCACCCGTCTGGTCATCGTCGAGTCACCGGCGAAGGCCAAGACGATCTCGGGCTACCTCGGCCCGGGGTACGTCGTGGAGGCCAGCTTCGGTCACGTCCGCGACCTGCCACGTAACGCCGCCGACGTGCCGGCCAAGCACAAGAAGGAGCCCTGGGCCCGTCTCGGGGTGGACGTCGACAACGGCTTCCAGGCTCTCTACGTCGTCTCCGCCGACCGTAAGCAGCAGATCAGCAAGCTGGTGAAGCTGGCAAAGGAAGTCGACGAGATCTTCCTGGCGACGGATGAGGACCGCGAGGGCGAGGCGATCGCCTGGCACCTGGTCGAGACGCTCAAGCCCAAGGTCCCGGTCAAGCGGATGGTCTTCCACGAGATCACCAAGCCGGCAATCCAGGCGGCGGTGGCCAACCCCCGGGAGATCGACCGCGATCTGGTGGACGCCCAGGAGGCGCGCCGGATTCTCGACCGCCTGTACGGCTACGAGGTCTCCCCGGTGCTGTGGAAGAAGGTCATGCCGCGGCTTTCGGCGGGCCGGGTGCAGTCCGTGGCGACCCGCATCGTGGTCGAGCGGGAGCGGCAGCGGATGGCCTTCCGCACCGCCGAATACTGGGACATCCTGGCCAGCCTCGCGGTGGCCGACGCCGGTGAGGGCCCGCGTGCGTTCAACGCCACCCTGATCGCTCTCAACGGCGACCGGATCGCCACCGGTAAGGACTTCGAGCCGACCACCGGTCGCGTCCGGGCCGGCGCCGGCGTCGTGCATCTCGACGAGAGTGGCGCCCGGGGTCTCGCGGCCCGGCTGGAGGGGCGGCCGTTCACCGTCACCCGGGTGGAGGAGAAGCCCTACCGCCGTCGCCCGTACGCGCCGTTCATCACCTCGACCCTCCAGCAGGAGGCGGCCCGCAAGCTGCGCCTGTCCTCGCAGCAGACGATGCGCACCGCGCAGCGCCTGTACGAGAACGGCTACATCACCTATATGCGTACCGACTCGGTCAACCTGTCGGAGACCGCCATCTCGGCGGCCCGCCGACAGATCGTCGAGCTCTACGGCGAGCGCAGCGTTCCGCCGGAGCCGCGCCGCTACACCGGCAAGGTGAAGAACGCGCAGGAGGCGCACGAGGCGATCCGCCCGGCGGGGGACAACTTCCGTACCCCGGGCGAGGTGGCCAAGGAGCTGTCCGCCGAGGAGTTCAAGCTCTACGAGCTGATCTGGCGGCGCACCATCGCCTCGCAGATGACCGACGCGGTCGGCTCCAGCGTGTCGGTGCGCATCCGGGCGGTCTCCACCTCGCAGGAGGAAGCCGACTTCGGCGCGACCGGCAAGACCATCACCGACCCGGGCTTCCTGCGCGCCTACGTCGAGTCGAGCGACGACGAGAACGCCGAGGCCGAGGACGCCGAGCGTCGGCTGCCCACCCTGGTCAAGGACCAGCGGCTGACCGCCGACGAGTTGGCCGCGCAGGGCCACCACACCCAGCCGCCGTCGCGCTACACCGAAGCGTCGCTGGTCAAGGCCCTGGAAGAGCTGGGCATCGGCCGTCCGTCCACCTACGCCTCGATCATGCAGACGATCCAGGACCGGGGGTACGTCACCAAGCGCGGCCAGGCGATGATCCCGACCTTCCTGGCCTTCGCGGTGATCGGGCTGATGGAGCGGCACTACCCCCGCCTGATCGACTACGACTTCACCGCCACCATGGAGAACGAGCTGGACGAGATCGCCGGCGGTGACCACGCGGCGGTCGACTTCCTCACGGCGTTCTACTTCGGCAGCGCCAACGGTGCCGGCGACCAGGACATCGCTCGTTCCGGCGGGCTCAAGAAGCTGGTCACCGAGAACCTCAACGACATCGACGCCCGCAGCGTCAACTCCATCCCGCTCTTCACCGACGACGACGGCCGCGAGGTCGTCGTGCGGGTCGGCCGCTACGGGCCGTACCTGCAACGGGAGTTGCCCGGCGGCGAGCAGCCGGCACCGGCTGCGGCTTCCGGTGAGGGCGAGGAGGGCGGCACCCAGGGTGACCGGGCGCCGATCCCCGAGGGCCTGGCCCCGGACGAGCTGACCCCGGAGAAGGTGCACGAGCTGTTCCTGGGCGGCAGCGGCGAGCGCAAGCTCGGCGACGACCCCGGCACCGGCGAGCCGATCGTGCTCAAGTCCGGCCGGTTCGGCCCGTACGTGTCCAGCGGCGAGCGCAAGTCGTCGCTGCTGCGTACGCAGACCCCGGACTCGCTGACTCTGGAGGAGGCGCTCAAGCTGCTCAGCCTTCCCCGGCTGATCGGTGTCGCGCCGGACGGCGTCGAGATCTTCGCGAACAACGGTCGCTACGGCCCGTACGTCAAGCGGGGCGAGGAGTTCCGTTCGCTGGAGTCCGAGGACCAGATGTTCACCGTCGGTCTGGACGAGGCGCTGGCTCTGCTGGCCGCCCCGAAGGCCCGTGGACGGCGAGCTGCGGCGCCGCCGCTGCGCGAGATGGGCGTGGACCCGGCGACCGAGAAGCCGATGGTGATCAAGGACGGCCGGTTCGGTCCGTACGTGACCGACGGGGAGTTCAACGCGTCGCTGCGGCGCGGGCAGACGCCGGAGGCGCTGACCATCGAGGAAGCGTCCGAGATGCTGGCCGAGAAGCGGGCCAAGGGTCCGGCGCCGCGGAAGAAGGCGGCGGCGAAGAAGGCGCCCGCGAAGAAGGCGACGGCCACCAAGAAGACGGCCGCCGCCAGCAAGTCCACGGCCGCGAAGAAGACCACCACTGCCAAGGCGACGGCGGCGAAGAAGGCTCCGGCGAAGAAGGCCGCCCCGCGCAAGGCCGCCTCCAACACCGACTGACCACGCCTCGGGTCACCTGATCGTCACGCGTCGGTCCGACGCGAGCCGTCAGACCCCGAGGACATGCGTCAGGTGGGGGTTGGTGAAGACGCGGTGGGGGTCGAGCCGGTCGCGGACGGCCTGGAAGTCCGCGAAGCGGGGGTACGCGGCGGCCAGCGAGGCGGCGTCGCGGTAGTGCAACTTGCCCCAGTGCGGGCGACCGCCCAGCCCGGCGGCCACCTGCTCGAAGGCCCGGAAGTACGGCTCGTACGGCATGCCGACGTACTGGTGCACGGCGATGTAGGCGTTGTCCCGGCCGTAGCCGTGCGACAGCCAGATGTCGTCGGCGGCGGTGAATCGCACCTCCACCGGAAAGAGCACCTTGAACGGCAGGCCGTCCACGATCCGCTGGAGCGCGGCGAGCGCCTCGGGCAACGCCTCCCGGGGCAGGCCGTACTCCATCTCCACGAAGCGGACCCGGCGCGACGTGCAGAAGACCCGGTCGGAGCGTCCGGTGTACTGCCGTTCGGTGAGGGCGCGGGCGGACACCGCGCTGATCCCCGGGGCCAGCGCGGGCACGGCCCGGCCGAGTCGGCAGGCGCCGGCGAAGACCCGGTTGGACAGGAAGTCGTCGTCCACCCAGCCGCGCCAGCGGGACAGCGGCCGGTCGTTGGCGGGTACCCGGTCGTTGGCCTTGACCTGGACCCGGGACGTGTACGGGAACCAGTAGAACTCGACGTGGTCGTGTCGGCCGATCAGCTCGGGTAGTTCGCCGAGCACGTCGGCCAGTTCGGCCGGTCGTTCGTGGGCGCGCAGGACGAAGGCGTCCACGCAACGCAGGGTCACCTCGACCAGGACGCCGAGCGCGCCGAGCGACACCCGGGCGGCGGCGAGGACGTCGGGATGCTCGTCGGCGGTGCAGCGCAGCACCTCGCCGGTGCCGGTGACCAGTGTGATCGCCTCGACGAAGGTGGAGAGGCACCCGTAGCCGGCTCCGGTGCCGTGGGTGCCGGTGGAGATCGCCCCGGCGACGGTCTGCGCGTCGATGTCGCCGAGGTTGGGCAGCGCGAGGCCGTGCCGGGCGAGCAGACCGTTGAGCGTGTGCAGGGTCATGCCCGCCGGCACGGTGACCAGTCGGTGTGCGACGTCCACGCTGACGGTGGTGTCCAGGTCGGACAGGTCCATCCGGCGGTCGTCGGCGAGCGCGACGGCGGTGAACGAGTGGCCGCTGCCCGCCACCCGGATCCGACCGCCGTCGTCGGCGGCAGATCTGACGGCTTCTACGACGTCGGTCGGCGAGCCGGGGCGCAGGATCGCGCTGGCGCTGCCACGCTGGTTCCCGGCCCAGTTGGACCATCCAGCCCCGAGCGGTGCGGTGCGGACCATGCGCGCTCCTCATTCATGAATATGAACTGACTTCATATCAGGAACGTTCTAGCTGGTAAATACCGCAATTGCGATCCGCTCGTTGTACCGGTAGTCACGGACTCGTGACGTGGAGATATGTTCATCCGTCGAAGGGGGGTGGCGCAGAGTGTCCACACCAGCCGCCACGACCGGGCCGCTGCGCCGCGTACCGGTGCAAGGTCGAAGTGTCGCGCGGGTACAGCGCATGTTGGATGCCTGCGCCGAACTCGTCGACGAGGTGGGGTACGAAGGGCTGACCACCACCCTGCTCGCCGAGCGGGCCGAGGTGGCGATCGGGTCGGTCTACCAGTTCTTTCCGGACAAGCGAGCCATCGTGCAGGCGTTGACCCTGCGGACCATGGAGTCCTACCTCCAGCGCCTCGACGAGCGGTTCGCCTCCGACGAGATGACCCACTGGTGGGACGGCGTCGACGCGGGCATCGACGAGTACATCACGATGCACCGCACCGTCCCCGGCTTCCGTACCCTGCACTTCGGCGACGTGGTCGACCTGCACCTGCTCGACGAGCAGCGGGACAACAACGGCGTGATCGCCGACCAGTTGGCCCGGGTGCTCACCGAGCGTTTCGGGCTCACCGACGTGCCCAAGCTGCGCTTCGTGCTGGAGATCGCCGTCGAGGCGGCGGACGCGCTGATCAAGCTCGCGTTCCGTCGGAAGTCCGACGGTGACGAGCGGGTGCTGCTGGAGGCGAAGGCGTTGATCCGGGAGTACCTGCACCGCCAGGTCGACGGCCCGGACAACGGCAGGTCCGCAGTCGGCAAGCAGGCCGAGGCGCCCCAACCCGCCTGAGTCGGCGTGGGGCGCCGGCCCCGGCCCCGGCCGGCGGTGGGGGCGGTTGCCCGGTCTCAGAGGAAGGCCTGCCCCTCACCCCGGTAGGTGGGGACGGTCGCCACGACCGTGTCGCCCTCGATCAGGTGCAGCTCGTTGACCCGTTCACACAGCTCACCCGCCTTGGCGTGCCGGAACCACACCCGGTCGCCGACGCGCAGCCCGGCTGCCGCCGCTCCGGACAGCGGAGTCTGCACCTCGCCGGCGCCCTCGGTGCCGACCAGCTTCAGCCCTGCCGGTAGCCACGGCCGGGGCAGTCGACTGTCGGCGGCCGGGCCGGAGGCGATCCAGCCGCCGCCGAGCACCGTCGCCAGCTCCGGCGTCGGTCGGCGGACCACAGCGCAGGCGAAGAACGCCGCCGGGGTGGGCCGCCAGGCGCGGTACGCGTCGAACAGCGTCGGCCCGTACAGGCCCGATCCCGCGGTGATCTCGGTTACCGCGGGATCGGCGCTGGTCGCGGCCATGCTGCCGGTGCCGCCGCCGTTGACGAATTCCAGGTCGGCGTGCTCGCGTACTGCGGCGACCGCCGCGCCACGGCGGGCCAGCAACTCGCGGTACGACCCGCGCTGGGCCAGCCTGATCGCGCCCGCCAGCAGCGTTTTGCCCGGTGGCGCGTCACCCAGGCCGGCGATCTGCGCCTCGTACGACATCAGCCCGACCAGCCGGAAGCCGGGCCGACGGGCGACGGCGGCGGCGAGCGCGCCGGCAGCCCGGGCGCTGTGCACCGGTGAGCGGCGGACGCCGACGTGCACCCCGCGTACTGGTCGCCAGGAGGCGTCCAGATCCAGGCAGAGCCGTAGCTGGGCGCGCTGCCCCGGGGCCTTGATGGCGTCGATGAGGTCGAGTTGGCCAGCGCTGTCGATCATCAGGGTGATCGCGGCGGCGAGTGTCTGGTCGGCGCCCAGCTCGGCGAGGGCGGCCCGGTCGGCGCTCGGGTACGCGACCAGCACGTCGTCGCTGACGCCGGCGCGGACCAACCAGATCGCCTCGGGCAGTGTGAAGGCCATCACGCCCTGCCAGTCGGGCCGGGCGAGGGCTCGACTGATCAATTCCCGGCTGCGGACCGACTTGCTGGCAATCCGGACCGGTTTTCCCGCTGCGCGGTCGGCCAGGGCGGCCGAATTGGCGTCGAAGGCGGTGAGGTCGACCACCGCGTACGGGGGGTCGAGGTGGGCAGTCGCCCGATCCAGGCGCTCGCGAAGTTTGTCGCTTTCGATGGCCACGTGTGCACGCTAACTGTCTGACGGAAAATGCGAAATACCCTCGCGTACGTCCGGGCTGCGGTCGGTAGCTCCGGCGGCCTAGGCTCAGCGAGCAGGAGAATGTCGCCCGGGGGTGGCCCCCACCGGGTCTAGAGTGTTGCACCGGAGGTGCCCAGCGATGGGCCGGCACGTGGAGGTACGGCCATCGAAAGCCAGAACAGCGGCGAGTCGCCCGGCGTGTCGCGCTCGGGTGACCAGTCGGGCAACGCCGCCAACCAGTCCAGTTCCGGTCAGGTCGATCCGTCCGGTTATGCCGCGATCCGGTCCGTGCTGCGCATCCGGCCGTTCCGCCGGCTCTGGATCGTGCTCGGCGCGGCCTCCTTCGGTGACTGGCTCGGCCTGCTGGCCACCGCCCTCTTCGCCGCCTCGCAGGTGCAGGGCAGCACCGCCCAGGGCGCCGCGTTCGGCGGGGTCACCGCGATCCGGCTGCTGCCCGCGCTGGTGCTCGGCCCGGTGGCCGGCGTCTTCGCCGACCGGTTCGACCGGCGCTGGACGATGGTCATCTGCGACCTGCTGCGCTTCGTGCTCTTCGCGTCCATTCCGCTCTACGCCCTCAGCGGGGCCGCGGGCGGTCTGGTGGTCGGCTGGGCGCTGATCGCCACCTTCCTGATCGAGTCGCTCACCCTGCTCTGGATCCCGGCCAAGGAGGCCGCGGTCCCGAACCTGATCCCGCGGGCCCGGCTGGAAGCGGCCAACCAGCTCACCCTGATCACCACCTACGGCCTCACCCCGGTCGCCGCCGCCATCGGCCTCGCCGTGCTCGACCGTGGCGTCCGTGGTGCCGTCGGCGGCGACCTGCCCTCCTGGGCCGAGCCGGCCCAGCTCGCACTCTGGTTCAACGCCTTCTCCCGGCTCGCCACCGCACTGGTGGTGGCGTTCGGGATCAAGGAGATCAGCGAGGCGCAGCGCGGCGAGGCGGAGCGTGCCGAGCAGAGCATGTTCCGGCAGTTCTCCGAGGGCTGGAAGTACATCGGCCAGACCCCGCTCGTCCGCGGCCTGGTGCTGGGCATCTTCGGCGCGTTCGCCGGCGGCGGCATCGTGGTCGGTACCGCCAAGTTCTTCGCCAACTCACTGGGCGCCGGTGATGCCGCGTTCTCGCTGCTCTTCGGCGCGATCTTCGTCGGCCTGGCGCTCGGCATCGGGCTCGGCCCGATGGTCGTCAAGGAGATGTCCCGGCGTCGCTGGTTCGGCATGAGCATCGTGCTGGCCAGCGCCGCGGTGATGACCCTCGCCTTCGCCATTCACCTGTCCATGGCGATCGTCGGCGCGGTGCTGGTCGGCGCCGGTGCCGGGATGGCCTTCCTGGCCGGCACCACGCTGCTGGGCGGGGAAGTGGCCGACGAGGTGCGCGGCCGGGTCTTCGCGGTGGTGCAGATCGGCACCCGCCTGGTGCTGATCCTGGCCATCGGGCTGAGCAGCGTGTTGGTCGGCGTCGGTGGCTCGCGCAAGCTGGAGATCGCCGACCTCGGCATCTCCGTCTCCTCCACCCGACTGCTGCTGCTCGCCGCCGGTGCTGCCGGCATCTTCGCCGGGATCAGCGCGTTCGGCCAGATGGACGACAAGAAGGGCGTCCCGGTCCTCGCCGACCTGTGGGGCTCCATCCGGGGCCGTCCGCTGATGCCCGCCGAGCCGTTCGTCTCCGCCGGGCTCTTCGTGGTCTTCGAGGGCGGCGAGGGCGCGGGAAAGTCCACCCAGCTCACCGCGCTCTCCGAGCGGCTGCGCGGTCACGGTCGAGAGGTGGTGCTCACCCGCGAGCCGGGGGCCACCGGCGTCGGCCGGCGAATCCGGTCGCTGGTGCTGGACACCTCCGGCGACGACGCGCCCTCCCCCCGGGCCGAGGCGCTGCTCTACGCCGCCGACCGGGCGCACCACGTGGCCACCGTCGTCCGGCCCGCGCTGGTTCGGGGCGGCGTGGTGATCAGTGATCGGTACGTCGACTCGTCCCTGGCGTACCAGGGCGCCGGCCGGACACTGCCCGTCGACGAGGTCTCCTGGCTCTCCTCCTGGGCCACCGGTGGGCTCAAGCCCGACCTGGTGGTGCTGCTGGACGTCGAACCGCGCACCGGTCTGTCCCGGGTGGCCTCGCGCAACACCGGCACCGACCGGCTGGAGGCCGAGTCGGTCGCCTTCCACGAGCGCGTCCGGTACGCGTTCCTCGACCTCGCCGCCGCCGACCCGAAGCGCTACCTGGTGCTCGACGCGTCCCGGCCGGCCGACGAGATCACCGGGCTGGTGGTCCGGCGGGTCGAGGAGATGCTCGGCAAGCCGGGTGGCATCGTGCACCCGCGACCGGCGCAGGGCCCGGACACCTCGGTGCAACCTGAGTTATCCGACGCGGAGCTGGTGACGATGGAGCACAAGACCTGATGCCGGACGTCTTCGCCGACCTGGTCGGCCAGGACGAGGCGGTGGTCGAGCTGCGGCGCGCCGCCGCGGCCGCCGCCGCCGTCCTGCGTGCTGGCGCAGCCGCGTTGGTCAACGCCGGCCCGGCCGGCGGTCACGGGTCCGCAGCCGACGAGGCTGGGACCGGCGTGGACCCGTCCGCCGGGATGACGCACGCCTGGATCTTCACAGGGCCTCCCGGTTCCGGCCGCTCGGTCGCCGCACGCGCGTTCGCCGCCGCACTCCAGTGCGTGCACGGCACCGGCTGCGGTGAGTGCCCCGGCTGCCACACCACAATGGGTGCCACAAACGCGGACGTGCGGATGGTGGTGCCGGAAGGGCTCTCCATCGGCGTCGGCGAGATGCGCGCACTGGTGCTCCGCGCGGCCAGCACCCCGTCCGGCGGGCGCTGGCAGGTGGTGGTCATCGAGGACGCCGACCGGCTCACCGAGGCCGCCGGCAACGCGCTGCTCAAGGCGATCGAGGAACCACCGCCGCGGACGGTCTTCCTGCTCTGCGCCCCGTCCACCCACCCGGACGACATCTCGGTGACCATCCGGTCGCGCTGCCGGGTCGTACCCCTGCGGCAGCCGCCGGCCGCCGCGGTGGCCGAGGTGCTGGTTCGTCGGGACGGCATCGCGCCCGACGTGGCGCAGTGGGCGGCGTCGGCCGCGCAGGGTCACGTGGGTCGGGCCCGCCGACTGGCCCGCGACCCGGAGGCCCGCAAACGACGCGAGGCGGTGCTCGCGGTGCCGCGCCGGTTGACCGGTGTCGGCGCGGCGTTCGACGCGGCGTCCGCACTCATCGAGGCCGCCGAGGCGGAGGCCGAGGCGTCGGTCACCGAGGCCGACACGACCGAGCGGGCGGCACTGGAGACCGCGCTCGGCGCGGGCGGCACCGGCCGGGGCGCGGCCGGCGCCCTGCGAGGCGCTGCCGGGCAGCTCAAGGAGCTGGAGAAGCGGCAGAAGTCCCGGGCCACCCGGGCCCAGCGGGACGCACTGGACCGGGCGCTGGTCGACCTCGCGGGCTTCTACCGGGACGCGCTCACCATGGCGCTGCGCGCACCCGTCGCCCCGGTGCACACCGACACGGCCGCGCTCGCCGGTGCTGGCGCGCAGAAGTGGGACGCCGACGGGGCGCTGCGCCGGCTGGAGGCCGTGCTCGCCTGCCGTGCCGCGATCGAGGCGAACGTCAAGCCGCGGATCGCGGTCGAGGCGATGATGCTCGCCCTCTGGAAGGGCTGACCCGCACTTCCCGGCCGTTGTCCACAGGCATCGACAGGCCCGATTGCGGTGCGGTACGGTCCCTGTGCCGTGGTGACGGTGGCACCACACTGAGTGATGAATCACCCGGGAGGAGTCGGCCGATGCCGCGGGGGGAGATCGACGAGGCCTGGATCGAGGAAGCGGTGCGACGCTACCGCCGGATCGAGTCCCTCCAGGCCGAGTTCGACCAGGCGGTGTCGACCGTCGAAGTGACCGTCCGCTCGCCGGACGGCCTGGTCGAGGTGGTGGTCACCGCCGGTGGACGCATCACCGACGTGCGGTTCCTCGGGCCGCTGCACAGCCGCAGCCCGCGCGACGTTGCCGGTTCCGTGCAGGCTGCGGTCACCGCGGCGGCCGACGCCGCCGAATGGGCCCGGGAAAAGCTGCACAACGAGACGTTCGCCGCCTACCGACCGCTCGCGGGGGCCTGAGATGGACACACTGCGCGCGCTCTCCGCCCGACTGGACGAGGCGAGCGCCACGCTCACAGTCGTTTCGCACACCGTCACCGCCAGCGATCCGGCCCAGGCCGCGTTCGGCGCCGACGCACCGGGCCGCCCGGGCGAGATCGGTCGGGCGCTGCACCGGCAGTGGACCAACGCCACCGACGACCGGGCCCGGGAGGCCCGCGCAGCGGCCGGTCGACTGGCCGCCGCCGCGGCTGCCGTGCGGGAGGCCGCCGACCGCTACGCCGAGGTCGACCGGGCGGCCCGCCGCCGGCTCACCGGGGAACCGTGATGGATGCGCTGGACCGGCTCGCCGAGCCCGGCCTCGACCTGCTCCGCCGGGTGGACAGACTGATCGCGGCCGGTGTCCCCGAGGGGCACCGGGTCTGGCCGCTGCTCCGCCGCATGCAGGTGCTGCCGGGCGACGCGGTTCGCGGCTTCCTCGACCTGCACCCCGTGCCGCTCGCCAGCGCCGGCCACGCGGTGCGCCGGCTCGTCCGGGGGTACGACGACGTCTCCGCCGCGCTCACCGACCCGGTGCTCTGGTCCGGTCCGGCCGCCACGGCGTACGGGCAACAGCGGGCCGCGCTGCTGCGCCACCTCGACGAGGGGCCGGACAGCCTGGTCGGGCGACTCGAATCCACCGCCGGCTACGCCGACGCCCTCGCCGACTGGGTGGAGGGCAGCCGACTCGCGCTGGCCCGCACATTGGCCGACGTGCTCCGCTCGGCCGAAGCGGTCGCCGTGGTCGCCGCCACCGCCGCCGGTGCATCGACCCGCCCCGGGCCCGTCGGGCCCGGTGTGGCCGACGCCGCCGAGATCGCCGCACGGGTGCTGGCGGTGCTCTGCGTCGCGTACGACGGTGCGGAGACGCTGCTGCGTCAGTGGGGGCCGAGCCTGGCCGAGACCGCGTGGCGTCCGCCAACGGACGGGCGTCCCCACTACGACCAGCCCACCCGGGTCGGCTGGTAGCTGAGCCCGGCCCTCCGGCCGTTGCTGCGTCGCTCCGCCGTTCGGTCTTCCGGCCGTGGTCGCGTCGCCCGCCTCTCGGCCTCCGGCCGTGACCGTTCTGCCTCGGACAGGCCACGGCGTCGCTCGCGGGCGCCTGACCTGAAGCCGTCGCCCACGGCGACGCCGTGGTCTTCCCCCTGCACCCCCCGCAGGTCTGCCTCCACTCAACGCCGCCGAGGCACGTCTTGTCTCCTGCCCGGCCCCGGATTCAACCGTCCGGGCGAGCAGCAACGGCACGACGGGACGCCAGGCAATAGGTCGAGTCGACGGTCATGAATGGCAGCGGGGCGTAGCCGGCCGGTGCGCCTTGCGCCGTGACCCGTCGTAGGGTGGGGGGATGGGCATGCTCTGCGCGGTCAGCTTCAACCGGTACGGGCGGCTCTACTACCTCGACCCGGGCGAGTTGCGTCCGCAGGTGGGCGACCGGGTGCTGGTGCCCACCGATGACGGGCCCGAGGTGGCGGAGTGCGTGTGGGCCGCGCAGTGGGTGACCGAGGAGACCGACGGCTTCCCTCGCCTGGTCGGGTTGGCCGGCGACGACGACCTCCGCCGGGACGAGGCGTTGCGTCGCCGCAAGGCCGAGGCCAAGGTGGCCGCGAAACGGCTGATCCGCTCGCACGGCCTGCCGATGAAGGTGGTGGCGGTCGACCATGTGCTCGGCTCCGCCGAGAGCGGCGGTGAGCGCAGCACCGTCTACTTCACCGCCCCGCACCGGGTGGACTTCCGGTCCCTCGTCCGCGACCTGGGCGCGACCCTGCACTGTCGGGTGGAGCTGCGTCAGCTCTCCGCCCGCGACTCAGCGCGGGTGCAGGGCGGCATCGGCTCCTGCGGTCGGGACCTGTGCTGCGCCACGTTCCTCACCGACTTCGAGCCGGTGACCATCCGGATGGCGAAGGACCAGGACCTTCCGCTCAACCCGCTGCGCATCTCCGGCGCGTGCGGGCGGCTGATGTGCTGCCTCAAGTACGAGCACCCGCTGTATCAAAGATTTCAGGAGACCGCCCCGGCGGTCGGCAGTCGGGTCTCCACCCCCGAGGGTGACGGCCGGGTCGTCGGCCACAGCGTCCCCCGTGACGCGGTGACCGTACGCCTGGACGCCGACGGCTCGCGCTCCATGTGCTCCCGCGCCGACGTCTGCGGCTCCCGCCAAGCCCACAACCAGCAATACACCCCCTAACCCACCCACCCCCACCCCTCCCCCCGCCGGTCCGCCTCTCCACCGTTGATCATGAAGTTATTGCCATCCCGAACGGCGTGTCGGGACAATAACTTCATGATCAACGGTGGGTGAGGTTGGCAGGTAGGTGGGGGTAGGGGGTGGGGTGGGTTGGTCAGCGCAGGACTGTGGGGGGTTCGGTCAGGCGGGGGGTCAGGGGGGACTTGGGGGTCAGCCAACTCTGGGTGGGGGACTGGTCGGGGTTCACCTGCCAGTCGCGGGAGACCCGGTCCACCCCCAGCGGATAGATGGTCAACGTGCCGTCCGGGTCGATGCGCAGTCGCAGGAACGACTTCGAGTCCTCGATGCCCTGGCCGGCGAAGAGTTCGTTGACGTTCACTCCGAACGAGCCCGCCACCAGCAGGTACGCCGCCACCAGTTGGCTGGCGACCAGTCCGATCACCGGGCCGTAGAGCACCGCCGCGGCGACCGCTGGCAGCGGCCATGGCCAGTCGTAGAACGGCAGCGCCAACCAGACCCAGGTGCCGCCCGCCGCCAGGGCCACCTGCGCCACGCCGTGGCCGACGCCGAGGATCCAGTGCCGCGCGTGGCGTTTACCGCTCGCGCTCGGCGGCTTGGCGAACAGGGCCGCCGCGATCACCGTCACGAGCACCATCACCACCAGCGGGACGCTGAACAGCCGCTGGTCGGTGCTGTCGGCCCAGTTCGCCGTCGCACCGGCCATGGCCAGCATCAGCAGCGTGTGCAGGGTGCCGAGCAACGTGGTGAAGCCGGGATTGCGCAACGGCAACCGGGGGAAGATGCCCCAGCCGTAGCGGCGCGACCGCGCGGCGTCAGGGTAACGGGCCACCAGGTCGTACGGCTGGGCGGTGCTGGCCTTGCGGGTCAGCGTGTCCCGCGGCGGCACCTCGATGCGCTCTGGCAGCTTGTGCGTGGGGTAGAGGTACGCGCCGCCCCCACCGCAGGTGATCAGCTGCCGGTCGGCCCCGGAGTAGCGGGCGTAGTGGTGCAGGTCGCCCGAGAGCAACAGCCGCACCCGCGCCCCGGTCGGGTCGATGATCGTGCGGATGAAGTAGTCGATCGAGTCGTACGCGGTGGGGTCGTCGGCGGCCTTGACCCAGGTCGGCGCCGGCGCCGCGATGATCACCTTGGACTCCGGCCCGAGCCGGCGGGCCACCTCGTCGAAGTAGGCCAGCTGCGGGTCGTCCAGGTATGAGCCGGACTGGTCGTCCACGCCGAGCAACCACCAGTCGGCCGGCAACTCCACGGCGAAGTAGGAGCGGGACTGCCCGGTGCCCCAGCCCGCGAAGTTGCGGTCCCGGGAGCGGACGAACAACCGCAGGAACGCGGTGAGGCCGTCGTACCAGTCGTGGTTGCCCGGCACCGCGAAGAGCGTCGGCTTCTCGGCCGGCGCCACCGGAAGGGCAGCCTGGTAGGGGCCCTTGCACCGGTCCTCGTACGCGGCGTAGGCCGCCGACGGATACACCTGGTCGCCGCCCATCACCAGCGTCTGCGCCCGGGGCAGGCGGTGCCCGTCGACGGTCAACTCGGGTTGCGCCAGCAGGTACGCCACGGAGTAGGTGGCGTTGAAGCCGTCGCCGAGGTCGGCCACGTAGTCGAGCCACAGCCCGCCGTCCGGCCCGACCTGGCGGAAGACGTCGTCGCCGAACGCGTTCTGCAACTCGCGCTTGTCGAGGTACGCCCCGAAGAGCACCGCCAGCAGCGTCCGGATGCCGGTGCTGATCAACAGGAACGGCGCCAGCCACGGCACCGGCTTGCGCGGCGTGAAGCCCAACTCCAGCGGGTCGGTGCTACGCGGCCGGTGGGCGGCGCGTTCACCGGCCGGCGCACGGTCAGGACGCTCCGGGTGGGGGGAATCGTCGCGTTCGTCGCTCACCCGCCGCAGCGTAGTCCCGGACCCGATCATCCGCTGTCTGGTAATCGTCCAGATGGCAGCCGATGTCCGGTTGGTGCTGGCCGGCGCCAAGGGGGTATCCCGTTCGGTCGGTGGCGCCGGGGTGCCGTACACTTGCTGATCGTTGCCGCCTTAGCTCAGTCGGCTAGAGCGACGCACTCGTAATGCGTAGGTCGACGGTTCGATTCCGTCAGGCGGCTCCACGGAAAGGCCCAGGTCACCGGCTTGATCGCCGATCATGACCTGGGCCTTTTGCTTGCCGTCCCCAAGGCGAGCAGCCAAGCGAGCAGCCAACCTACTCACCGGACCACAGCGCCCCCTCCAGCCCCGCCGCAGCTTCCCGTGCGACCTCGGGGGCCACGTGTGCGTAGATGTTGAGGGTGACGCTCATCTGGTGGCAGAGACCAGACCTGGGTCGGCCCGGTTGTCGGCGTCGAACCGTTCCGTTGCCTGGTGTTCCTGGTGGTGGCGAAGGGCCGATAGATGGCTGACGCTCGGCTGTTGGACGGGTGACGCGAGTGGCTGGTCATCCAGTTCGACGCCGGTAACAACCTGATGTGGCAGGCACTCGTCAGACGGCTAGCTACTCCCGAGGAGTACTGGCCGCTCGTGCCGCTTGATGACGTTCAGAACCGTGCTGCAAGCGGCGCCTTGTTCAGGCTGTTGGATCGCTTCCTGGCGGAGCGCGAAAGCAGCGGAGGAGCTTCGGCGATCAAGGCCGCTCACCAGGCGTGGATGGAGCGCCAGAGCTGGTACCAGCCCGCAACTGTCAAGGACGTGCCGTGACGGGGCCCCGAAACCCCAATAACGCCCGGACAGGTTGGCTCCTGGCTGTCCGCGCCCACTTTCCACGGGCAGCAACGGCTCCAGTTCCGCCAAGCGCACGTCGGTCAGCTCATGCCGCCTCGTCACCGTCACTGTGGCCACTAGGTCTCCGTGCTGATAGTCCTCTTCGTCTATAGACGATCTAGGATGAGGACGTGCCCACCGAGGTTCATCTTCAGATGATCCAAGCCGTTGTCGCCCGCCTGTCGTCGCAATCCACCACCGTCAAAGGCTGGTGCGTCACCGTAGCCTCGGCGCTCCTCGGTTTCGGCGCGAACAGCACGAGGCCGGCCGTCGCTGTCCTCGCGGTGTATGTGGTGGCCGCGTTCGCGGCCCTCGACGCCTACTACCTCAGCCTCGAACGCGCCTACCGGACGTTGTACCAGCGGGCCGTGGACGGAACGACCCCTCCGTGGCAGCTCGACATCGACCGACCGGGCTACCGGGAGGTCCTGCGTGCCGCGCGAAGCCCGACGATCACCGTCCTGTACGGCGTATCGCTGCTCGCGGCTGCCGCCGTCACCGTCTACCTCCTGTATGGCTGACGGAGCAGCCTGGTCCTTCCAGTCGGCACGTGCGGTCATTCAAGTGCCTCGAACCATTGGCTGATCGGCGTGACGCAGGTGGTGTTCACCGTGGTTACCGACGTGCACTGGTTCTGATTCCAGCCCCACACCCAGAGGCCGGCGAGCAGCATGATGAGCACGATGTGCATGCGCGCTGCCCAAGCAAAGCCGGCCGCGGTGCGGTCCGAGAGTTTGGTCAGCCCGATGACCGATTCGGCGACCGTGTCGCCGTATCCGTAGACGAGACCCGGAGGCCGATTTCCGGCTCGTCGGAAGACCGACGCGGTCAGCACCTCCGGGACGAGGAGAATGGCGCCGACCCAGATGATCAGCCAACGCAGGATCGTGACAACGGCCTTTCCCAGCCAGACCAGCAGGTGCCGGATCACGAACCACAGACCGACGACGACCACGGCCACGAGTACCGGGAACCACAGGAACCCCCGCGCCCCGTCCGGCAGCACGGACAACACCTGCTGGATCCCGTTGATGATCCTGTCCAGCAGCATCATCTGTCGTCCGTCCGCTCATCCGAGTCATCGTCCACGCCTCGCCTGTCGGAGTCGTCCGGCTTCTCGGGGGCCGGGGCAAGCATCGGTTTACCGCTCGCCAACGCGCCGGGGGCGAGTTTGTTGCCGGCCTGCGAGACAAGGGCGGTAAAGCTTTCCACCGCTGCCGAGACGGCTCCGTCGATCTCCCCGAGACGAAGCTGATCGCTCTCCAGGACCACCTTCATCGCCCGCATCGCCACCTCCTGGTCCCGCTGCCACAGCCCGACCATGAAATCGGCGGCCTCTGCGGCCTTCGTGGGATCCTGGGCGAGTAGGTTGCCGGCCATCGAGGCACCGCCGCCGGACAGGAGTTCGGCGTAGAACTTCGCCCGGATCTCGTGCAGTTGCAAGTCCGAGGTCTGGGCGATCCGGTTGATCGCGGCCTTGCCCCGTTCCTCCTGCTCGGCCAGCCGTTGCCGGAGCGCTGCGATTTCCAGATCCTTGGCGATGGGCGCCTGCTCGGGATCGAGTCGCAACTCCACAGTGACATTGGTGATCCGCAGACCTATCTCGTCGAGGTCGATCGAATCCTGACCGAGCTCGAGTGAGATCGCCCGCTCCGCCGCGGCGGAATTCAACGCCGAGTACCGCCGGCTGATACCGCGCATTCGCTGAATGAGGTGGCCCCGGCAACCGCCAGGGGGATCCTCGACCATCTCCCGAACCACTGTGACAGGCTTGTGTACGGTCCAGGCGAACGCGATGGACGCGTCGAAGTGCAGGGCGTCGCCCTCGGAAGGCAGGGTGCACTGAAACGACGAGTTGTGCGGGCGAATGTCCACCACGTACACCGCCCTGGGTCCACGCCACCAGACATCGCCGGTGGTGAACGGGGGGTCGGGTGCGAGCAACTCACCACTCGGCATCTGGAACACCAGCCGCGTACCAGGATCCGCCACCGGACGTCGCTGAAACGGCAGTCGTCGAAGCTCCTGCTTGCTGAGCACCGGCTTACTCAACCCGCACCGTCCCTTCAGTCAGCACTTTCAACAATTTCTCGGCCAGGTCTGGCGCGTATGGGCGCTGGTCGCGCCAGTTCTTCGCGTGCGAGGCCAGCAGATCCGCCTGGCGTCGGGTCTTGGCGGCCTCTTGAAGCAGACTGATCAGGGGCGGCCGCAGCGCCGGTGCCTCTTTGGCGGCCGAGGCCCAGCTACGCAACACGTTGCGGACCGAGTAATCGGCGCCCGGAGCGACAAGGGACCGCCCCCACAGACCTGCAATCACCTCGCGCGTCCCGCTCGGCGAACCGGACCCGGCATCGGCTGCGGCCACACCGTGCTCGGCGTCGGCCATCCTGAGCAGGGTCGGCCAGGAGACCTCGCCGTCCGGCTCGGCCACGTTCGTCCACAAGCCCGCGGCAACCTGGAGGAAGCCGAGGATGCCGGCCCGTTGTCGGCCAGCGCTCCCCTCCAGAGACCAGCGTTCCAGCAGCCGTAGCAGCTCCAGTCGGCGATCAGGGCTGGCCGGGACCATGAGCTCGGTAATGCTGAATCCGATCGCGATGGAAAGCGCGGGCCCGGCGTTCTTCGCCAGCGCGTCGAGTTGCTTGTCCGGGCCGCCGGGCAGGACTTCACCGACGCTCGCGCCAAGTGCCCTGGCGGCCGTCATCCGCAGGGGCAGGCTGTCCCGCCTGCACCAGTCCAGTACCAGACGGACCACCTGGGCACCGGTTTCCGGATACCTCGCGGGCATTGCCAGCGCGGCGACGGCCCGCTCCCGCTCGTCCCCGTTACCGCTACCCGCCCAGGGCACCACGACATCCCGCCTGATGGTGTCGAAGGCGATGCGGGCCAGGAATCCGATCGCGCTGGCCGCACGGATCCGTACCCGCCCCTCGACGTCCTGGGAGACGGCCTCCAGCCAGTCCAGCACGATCTCGCGGTCGTAGTCGTGCTCGCGCCACAGGTGCTCCAACACCCGAGCCGGATAGCCGGCCGATACGAAGGAGGCAACCTCCAACTCTGCTGTTCCGTACCGAGTACGCCGTACCTCGGTGGTGATCCGGGCCCGGGCCGCCCGTAGTCGGGCATTCCGTGGTCGTCGGGCCCGACTCGGCGGGGCATCGCCGCCCTCCTCCGCACGCCACGCCCGTTCCAGCATCGTCGCCGCCCGGGAGACCGCGTCGTAGGGCATTCCCTCGAGAGCCGCCAGCGCCACCACTGTGGCTCGCTGGTCGAATTCGGTGATGCCGTCCAGCCAGTCTTCGACATCGAGCCGGCGGCGGTCCTCGAACCGGGCGAGAGCTTCATCGATGGTGCTCTCGCCCTTTGTCGTCTCGGCAAGATCCTGGGCTAGCTCGACCAACTGCTGGACATCGAAGGCGTCGATCTCGACGGCCTGTAACACCTCCATCAGGCCATCCGCCTTCAGGAGGGCGTCCGCCTCCCGGGGCGAGCTGAGGTGCTCGGCAAGGTGGCTGGCTACCAGGTCATACGCCGACGGCGGTGCGTCAAGGACCCGGGCGAGCCGGGCTATGGCGTGGTCGTGCAGCCGCCGCTCGGCGTCCAGGATCAGCACCAATCTGGCATCCCGCTTCGCGAAGCGCTCCTCCAGTGCGGAGATGTCCCGCTCGCGCAGCTCGCCGAGCTGTGTGGCGGTGAGTCGTTCGACCACGTAGCCGCAGCCCTTGGGTAGCTCCTCCACCTCGAGTGTGGCGAGCGATCCGTTGAAACGCAGTTCGTGGATCGCCTTCATGCCGGACATGAGCTGGATGGCGGTAGTGGAGCTTCCCCAGCGCCGACGCGCCCGCAGCAGGATCACCCGGTCATCGCCGGCGGTTGCGACGAGATCCGGGTAACCGCTGGGTTGGACGAAGACCCGGTCGATGCGTTCGATGGTGCTCACCGCGATCGTCGACAGTAGGGCACTCGCGCTGTCCCGGCCGAACGTCGCGTCACCGCCGGTAATCGACCCGGTGACGTTGATCTTATGGCCGATGAGCGTCACGTTCGACGTCCGTCCGCCAAAGGCACCGATTGCGTCGGCTAACGACTCGCGGAAGTCCTCCTGCTCTCGTGCCTGGTCCTCGTTCCCCGCCTGTTCAGCGTCGGGGTGCTTCGGCTTCGGGTTGCTCAGTGCTTCGTCCAGCGGGGTCTTTCCCCGGCCACCCGCTGCTGCCGCCTCGTCGGTCGCCGTCGGGTCACCGGAGGGCTCGGGGTTTACCTCATCGGCCAAAGGAATCACCGCCGGTGATCGGGCCTTCGATGTCCAGCCGTTTTGCGCGGATGTTCACGGAGCTGTGCCGCCCGTTGCTTGCCGGAGACGAGGTCCTGGGCGGGCTTGGAACGTGCTCAACGAGCACCTCGACCAGTTGGGCGAGATCCTGATCGGAGCTGTGGTCGCGCAGCTCGAATGATTGCCGACGATGCAGCGCCGCGATATCGCCGGGCAACTGGTCTGCCTTTGGTAGAGGTGCTCCGGCGAGAAGGACGGGTATCACCTCGATACTTCGCTTCAACGCCCGGCGGATCTCCATTCGGACGTAGTCCTTCGGATTGTCGAGCCGCCGGGCGCCCGACGAGTCGGAGATCGTCAACCAATTCGGCCCGATGAGGGCGAGCAGTACGTTGCTCCGCTTGAGCTGCCGGGAGAGCTCGGGCGGGAAATCGGTACCAGGACGCATCGAACGACGATCCCGGAAAATTTGGCCCGCACCGAATTCGCGACACAACCGTTGATCAATCAGACCAACTGCGTAGGAAGCGTCGCCGGTGCGGTAGTTGATAAAAACACCGGTCATTAGGCTGCCTCTCTGGCGCGCCGGCCCCAGCTAACCGCAGACCGTCTTCGGTGGGGTCGACAAATGTCGTTCAATGCGGATCACCAACCGATGCAGGGATGGATTGTTGGCAAAGTCCGGTGTGACGAATCCTGTCAGTCAGGATGGCGGCGCGGCAATCCGTTGTCCTCACCCAAATGGATGGACAACAGTGCTCGGTGCGCGAAAAAGTGGTCCTGTGGCGGAGTGGCGAAGCTGATCAGCCGCGCGAGCGCTATCCGAAAGGACTACGCTCTGTACCGTAGTGGCTCCGGTGTGTTGGAGTGAAGGGCGAGAGTGAGACCCGGCATGATGTGCCGGACGCTGTGCTGCCGTCGCGACCGGCCGAGTTCGCGGTTCAATCGACGTAGATCGTGGCGCACGGTCGCGGAATCGATCGTGCCGGCGCGGTCGAGTACCGGTCGCAGGACCTCGCAGGCTCGTTCGACCTGGCCAACGGTGGCTGCGGCCAGGGCGAGGCGTGCCCCATATCGCGCCCTGGTCCGGTGCGCGTCCGGCGCTATCGAGCCCAACTCGCGGTCCAGGATCTCGGCCGCCTCGAGTGGCCGCCCGAGGTCCTGCAGACACCACGCGGTCACGAACGCGATCGGATCCGTCATCGTCGCGCTGCCGAGAGTCGGGCCGTCGGGGGCCTCCGCGTGGCCGGCCCGCATGAACTCGGCCGCCCGCTCCAGCGCTCGGTGGCAGGCTCGCTCATCGCCGACAATGGCATGGCCCTGCGCCTCACGTTGGGCCGCGAAGCTGCGGATGCGTGCGCTGCGGGATCGGGTCTGGGCCTCTCGGGCGAGCGCCTTCGTGGCGATCGGGTCACCTCGGTAAAGAGCCAGTTCCGCGCGGCGGACCAATCCATAGGATTCCAGCTCCGGATCCCCACCTGCGCTCGCGAGCCTGATGGCGTGCGCCGTCCACCACAACGCGGCGGTCTCATCGCCTTTCTCCTGTGCCATCCAGCCGGTGTACTCGGCGAAACGGGATGCCAAACGCAACGCCTCGCCCCGGCTCGATGACTGGTTATCGGTGGCAAGACCCTGTACGGCGTTGGTCGTCGCGATAAGAATCTGGCTGACCATGCCCGGCGGCGCACTCTGCCCGAGTCGCCGCAGTTCGTCCAACCAGCCCCGGAAAATCGGCAGAGTGGACTCTGCGGCGCCGACCCGGTCGAGCGGCGGGGTGATCGCCCAGCTCATAAGGGTTGCCGCGCCGGCGGTCAGGACCGAGCGTCGATCGTAGGCGCCAAAATCGTTCTGCCCATCGCTGGTCAACCGCATCGTCCATACCTCCTCGCGCGAGTCGAAGTCGGGGTCGGGGTCGGAGTCGGAGCCCGGAACGGGGGCTGTTGGCTGCACCAGCCGGGCCAATGCCCCGGACGCGCCAAGTCCCTGGTCACAACGCCGGGCCAATGCCTGGCTGGGCTTCTTAATGCCAGATTCGATCTTGCTGAGGTGGCTCTTGCTGTAGTTGACACGCTGGGCAAAATGCGAAAGCGACAGTCCCGCTTCCGTCCTTAGTCTGCGCAACTCGGCACCGAACGATAGCGGCTGGATCTGTTCGTCCACCATGTTTCACCACGCGTCTCCTGAGGCCCGATGCAAAGGGGGTCGGACAACTTACTGTGCGGGTGTGGAAATTTCGAAGCAATGGGCCATCCGGGTGGCGGCGACACCCGTCGGGTGGCTCGTGTCGGATTGCCGATGCTCTGGCTCAGGGCGCCCGTCGTCCGACGATGATGCCGCCGAGCCGGCTCTCCGCTGAGGTGACAGTGGTCTGCGAGTCGACTGTGAAGCCGCTCTCGCGTAGCCAGGCCGCCACCTGGGCCGGCTGCCGACGATGGACGCGCACGTTCATCGGGTGTCCGCCGTACCCCTCGGTCTTGAGGGTCGTTTCATCGCCCACGTGGAAGCCGAGCAGCAGCGGGCCACCGGGGCGCACCACCCGCCGGAAGTGCGCGAACACGACGCCGATCTGGTCGTCGGGGATGTGGATGAGGGAGTACCAGGCGACCAGGCCGGCGACCGAGCCGTCGGCCCGATCGAGGTCGGTCATCGAACCGACCTCGAACCTCAGTTCCGGATGATCGCGGCGGGCGACGTCGATCATCCCGGGCGAGAGGTCGATCCCGAAGGCGTCCACGCCGAGCGTGTGCAGGTGGGCGGTGATGCGCCCCGTTCCGCAGCCCACGTCCGCGACCGGCCCACCGCCGGCGGCCAGCACCAGCTCCGCGAACGAGGCCAGAGCGGCTCGTTCGTACGGTGCTTCCGCGAGGAGGTCACGCACCAGGCGCGCGTAGCTGACCGCCACCGTGTCGTAGGAGGTGCGAGTATCAGACAGCCAGCCGTCTACCGTCACGACGCCAACGTTAATTCAGCGACACGATTGGCACCTTGGAGGCGTCCACCCATGACTCCCGCACCGGTGATCGTGAGTCTGCCCATCGCCGACCGCGCCATCTCTTACCGGTTCTACCGCGACGGCCTCGGCCTCGAAGCCGTGGGCGAGTTGGCCGACGACGGCCTCCCGGAACCGTTGCAGTTCGTGGTCAATGACGGGCTGCGCCTGATGCTCGTCCCGACCGGCGGCTTCGGTTGGGTGATCGGCCGGCACGAGGTCGCCCCGAGGGGCCAGAGCGAGTGCCTGCTGAACCTCACTGTCGACTCGCCTGTCGACGCGGACACGGTCGTCGAGCGGGCCCGCGCCGCCGGCGCCGAGGTCATCACCGAGACGTCCGACCACCCCTGGGGGTACGCGGGCGTCTTCGCCGACCCGGACGGTCACTTGTGGATGGTCTCCGCCGCGGAGTCCTGAAAGCGTCGGTGGTGGTGGTTACGGTCTTGCGGTGACCGTGACCACCGATGCCCCTGGAACGCTGCCCACCCCTGCCGACGAGGCCCGGCTGTGGGCACTCATCGAGGCTGCCTGGGCCGAGTTGGGCGCCGAGCCCCTGGCGCTGCGTCAGGCCCTCGTTGAGCGCGACCCCGCCGCTGACGACGGCGATGATGTCGACGATGTCGACCCGTCCTACGCGATCGACGCCTGGCTTGATGCCTTCCTGGACCGGCTCGGGCAGTTGACCGTCGGGCTGACCGGGCAGGAGCTGACCGATCTGGACCGGGTGGTGGAGCGCAAGCTGTACGACATCGATCGGGAGGACATCCACGAGGTGACCGACGGGTCGGACGACGGTTTCCTCTACGCCCGCGGTTTCATCGTCGCCCTGGGTCGGGCCTACTACGAAGCTGTTCGTGCCGACCCCGCGATGGCGCTGCTGGACGCCGACTGCGAAGGCATGTGTTACCTCTTCGCGCACCTGCACAACGACCGGTTCGGTTCGTGGCCGGAGACCGGCTCGGGGATCTCCCGGGAGTCGTTCGGTAACCCGGCCGGTTGGTCGGCCTGGCGTGCCGACGAGGCGGACCGGTCGCAGCCGGCCGAGGCGTAGCCGATCCGGCCCGGCGAAGCAGTTCAGACGTAGATCTTCGTGGCGTACTCGGGGCCGTAGTGCCTTTCCAGGTCTTCGAGGCTCTCCGTCGGGGCCTCGACCTCCTTGATCAGGCGTGCCCGGGACGGCAGTGCCTCGGGCTGCCAGGTCTCCGGCCGCCACAGCGCGGACCGCAGGAACGCCTTCGCGCAGTGGTAGAAGATCTGCTCGATCTCCACCACCACGGCGAGCACCGGCCGGTGCCCCTTGACCACCATGTCGTCGAACCAGGGCGCGTCGCTGACCAGGCGGGCCCGCCCGTTGATGCGCAGCGTGTCGGTCCGCCCGGGGATCAGGAAGAGCAACCCGATGTGCGGGTTGTCGAGGATGTTGCGGTAGCCGTCGGCCCGCTTGTTGCCGGGCCGCTCCGGCAGCGCGAGCGTCGTGTCGTCCAGCACCAGGGCGAACCCGGCCGGGTCGCCCTTGGGTGAGACGTCGCAGCTGCCGTCCGCGCCGGCCGTGGCCATGAGACAGAACGGCGAGGCACCGAGCCACTCGCGGTCCCGTTCGTGCAGGCGGGTGCGGTCCTTGTTGGCGGCCCGCGTGCTCGGCTCACCGAGCAACTCGCGCAACTCCTCGTGCGAGGTGATCTCCACCGTCACGTTGGTCCTCCCTCAGGCGTTGACCCGGTGGTGGGCACCACCGTCATCAGCCTAGGCCGCCGTGACCAGCGCGAGGTTTGTGCCGGGTTGCCGGGGGTACGGCCTCACCCGACGTGCTCGCCGACGTGGACCGTTCCGCAGGACGCCGACCAGTGGAGGGCCGGGAGATGGAGAGCCGACTCAAGGTGCTGGGTCACCCAGTCCATCCGATGCTTGTCATGTTCCCGGTGGCGTTGCTGGCCACTGCGGTGTTGTTCGACGTGGTGGACACGGTCGGCGGTCCCGACTTCCTCGGCGAGGTCGCGTACTGGAACATCACCGTCGGCCTGATCGGCGGCCTGCTCGCCGCTGCGGCCGGCTCGTTCGACCTGCTGGCGATACCGAGCGGCACCCGCGCCAAGCGGGTGGGTCTGCTGCACGCGGGCGCCAACGTCGCGGTGATCCTGCTCTTCGCCGCCGTGTGGGCGGTGCGGCTCAACGCGGACTCCCGGGCCGCCGGCGGGGCGCTGATCGCCATCGAACTGGTCGCGCTGGCGATTCTCGGCATCAGCGCCTGGCTCGGTGGCGAGCTGGTCGACCGGCTCGGTGTGGGCGTCGACCGTGACGCCGGCCTGGACGCGCCCAGCTCACTACGGCCGCCGACGGCCACCCAGCGGATCGGAGAGGTGTGATGAGCGAGCAGCAGTTCGGCGGCTTCGGCCGGGGGTGGCGCGGCAGCCGGCAGCAGGGCTGGGACCCGATGGGTGAGTTGCAGTCGCTGCGCTCCGAGTTGAGTCGCCTGGTCGGTGGTCGCGGCGGGGGGTCCGACGTCGAGTTGACCGAGACCTCGGACGGCTGGGAGGTCGTCGTCCGGCTGCCCGGAGTGGCGCCGGAGGAGGTGGCCGTCGAGTTGGACGACCGCGAGTTGTGCGTGCGGGCCCGCTCGGAGGCGGAGGTCAACGCCGACCACGGCATCCCCGGCGGCTTCGAGACGCGCGGCTTCGAATACCGGGTCAACCTGCCCGCGCGCGTCGACCCGGACACCATCGACGCGGTGATGGACCACGGCCTGCTGCGGGTGCGGCTGCCACGGGCGACGCGGCCCGCGCCGCGCACCATCACCGTCGGCCGCACCGGGCCGCGCTCCGGCGATCTCTCCACTGGTACGCCGATGCCAGCCGATCCCGCCGCGGACCGGGAGCTGCACCGCCCGGACACCGCCGGCGAGATCGACCGGCCGTAGCGGGTCGGGTGGTCACCCCGTCCGTGCTCGGCCCGACCGCCGAGCGCCTCCCCGACGTACGGCGGATCGCCGTGCTGCGCGCCAACGCGCTCGGTGACTTCATCTTCGCCCTACCGGCGCTGGACGCCCTGCGCAGCGCGTACCCCTCGGCGGAGATCGTGCTGCTCGGGGCGCCGTGGCACGCGAAGCTCTGGCGCGACCGGCCCGGCCCGGTGGACCGGGTGCTGGTCGTGCCGCCGGCACCCGGCATCCGTACGCCGGAGCCGGGCGAACCGGAGTCGTCGGTCGACGACTTCGTGGCCGCTGCCGCCGCTGCGGAATTCGACCTGGCGGTGCAGATCCACGGCGGGGGTGCCAACTCCAACCCGCTGATCAGCCGGCTCGGTGCCCGGTTAACCGTCGGCCTGCGGGCCGAGGACGCGCCGCCGCTGGACCGGTGGCTGCGCTACGTCTACTACCAGCACGAGGTGATCCGCTACCTGGAGGTGGTGGCGCTGGCGGGAGCGCCGGCCACCACCATCACGCCGACGCTGGCGGTGACCGACGCCGACCGGGCCGAGGCCGCCCAGGTGCTCGGCCCGGCGAGCCGTCCCCGGGTGGCGTTGCATCCGGGCGCCACCGACACCCGCCGCCGCTGGCCCGCCGAGCGCTTCGCCGAGGTGGCCCGAGCGCTGCACGAGGACGGCTACGAGGTGCTTGTCACCGGCACGCCCTCCGAGCAGGAGGTGGTCGACCGGGTCGTCGCTGCGGCGCAGGTACCGGTGCGCCCGCAGGTGGGCACGCTCAGCCTGGGTGGGTTGGTGGGCTGCTACGCCGACTGTGCGTTGGTCGTCTCGAACGACACCGGCCCGCTGCACCTGGCCGCCGCGGTGGGCACGCCAACGGTGGGCATCTTCTGGGTCGGCAACCTGATCAACGGGGCCAGCCCGCTGCGGGGCCGGCACCGCCCGATCAGCTCGTGGACGGTGCACTGCCCGGTCTGCGGGGTCGACTGCACGCCGGGCATCTACCCGCACCGACCCGGCGACGGTGACTGCCCGCATCGGGACTCGTTCGTGACCGACGTACCGGTGATCGAGGTGCTGGAAGCCGCCCGAGAGTTGCTCACCCGGTAGTTCAGGCCGGCTGCGGGGTGTCCTCCTCGGCGAGGACGACCTCCCACGCCTCCACGTCCCGGTCGGTGACGGTGGTGGGGGACTCCAGGTGGTACGCGCCGCTGGGCAGGATGCCCGCGCCACCGTAGCGGGACAACACGGCCAGCTGCGCCGCCACGTCCTCGCCCTGGTGCTTCTCCTGCACCCGACGCCAGAAGTCGAAGCCGCCGGCCTCGACGAGCTTGGCCCGGTCGTAGAGCACGCACCCGCCGATCCAGGAGACCTTGTACGCCCGCCACGCGCCCGGCGGCAGCGCCAACTGCTCGGTGATGTGCAGCAGGTTCGCGGCCGAGTGGATCCGGGCCCGGTTCCACTGCGGGGTGTCGGGTCGGATGCGCTCCGGTGTGGGCGGCCCGACCCACTCCTCGTAGTGACCGTGCGACTCCGGCCGCACGTCGTCGGTGTACGAGAGCCCGTGCACGCCGTTGCCGACGAACCCGCAGCCCAGCTCACCGATCGCGGTGACCAGTCGGTGCAGCGCACCCGGTTCCAGCCAGATGTCGTCGTCGAGGCTGAGGACGTACCGGGCGGCCGAGGCGGCGAGCAGGTAGGCGCGGTGTTCGGCCAACCCCCGTCGGGGCAGCCGGCGGGTCAGCAGCACCGGGTGGCCCCGGTGGCGCAGCGCCCGGACCATTGTGGCCGCGGCCGGATGCGCGTACGCCGGATCCCCGTCGGACTGATCGCTGACGACCACGCCGAAGCCGGGTACCCCGTCCTGGGCGGCGAGCCCGCCCAGAGTGACGGCCAGTTCGGCCGGCCGGTTCCGGGTCGGAATCAGCACGTCGACCAGCCGGTCGGTGCGGAACTCCTCCGGGGTGCCGGCGTCGAGAGGGCGGTTCACGACGCCTGGGTGCGCAGCGACGGGTCGGGCTCCCGGTCGTCGAGGTGTGGCGACGGGTCCTGGCTGTGCGACCGGATCCGCTCGATGATCGCGGAGGTGGACCGGTCCGGCACGTACCCCAGGGTGCGCACCTGGCCGCCCAGCCGGCGCACCAGCGGCGCCTCCGGCACCAGCTCCGGCGGATAGTCGCCGCCCTTGACGTACACGTCCGGTCGGACCGCCTCGATCAGCGCCGCTGGTGAATCCTCCTCGAAGACCACCACGTGGTCCACGCAGGCGAGCGCGGCAAGCAGAGCACCCCGGTCCTCGACCGGGTTGACCGGCCGGTCCGGGCCCTTCAGCCGTCGTACGCTGCCGTCCGAGTTGACCGCCACGATGAGCAGGTCGCCCAACGCGCGGGCCTGCTCCAGGTAGCGCACATGCCCGCGATGCAGCACGTCGAAGCAGCCGTTGGTGAAGACCACCGACCGTCCCGCCTCGCGGTACCCGGCGACGATCGTGTCCAACTCGTCGCCACTGACCAGCGCGGGGTGGCTCGTGGTGTCGGTCGGCTGGCCCAAAGCGGCGAGCAGGTCGTCGCGTCGGCACACGCAGGTGCCGGTGTCCGAGACGGTGATGGTGGCCGCGAGTTGGGCGAGTTGGGCGGCGGTCGGCAGGGGCGCGTCGGCCGCCAGGGCCAACGTCATCGCCGCCAGGTACGCGTCGCCGGCACCCACGGCGTGACTTGCCGGCACCGGAGTGCTGTGGCTGCGGCGTGGCTCCCCGTCGGCGCCGCCGACCACAGCGCCCTCGGTGTCCAGGGTCACCGCGACCACGTCGGCACCGGTGTGCGCACGCAGTTCGGCCAGCCGCGACTTGGCCAGGACAGCCCGGTCGACGCCCTCCCCGGCCCGGGTGTTCACTGTGACGCCGGTGCCGGTGACGCTGAGCCCGTCGCCGGTGAGGGCGACCCGTCCCTCACCCGGGGTGGGCTCGCCGACCGGCCCCGGGCGGTCGGCCCGGGTCAGCTCGGCGGCGGTGTCGTCGGCGCGTACCGCCCCCGGGGCCGCGCCGACGGTCATCTCGGACGGCCCGTCGACGGGGTCACCGTCCGGGTGTTCCAGGTGCAGTTCGGTCCCGCCGGTCGGTCGGGTCGTACCGCCCGCGCGGGCCAACAGTCGGGTCGCCTCGGCGAAGCTGGGGGTGACCACTGTCGGCGCGAGACCCCGCCAGTCGGCCAGGTCGTGGGCATCCAGCGCGACTGTGGCGTACCGCTGGCGGTTCTCGACCAGCCACGCGCGGACCGGCGCGGGCAGCGCGCCCAGGCCGTAGTCGCAGACCACCAGGGTCGGCGCCTCCCCACCGGCGGCGGCGCGCAACTCCTCGGTGGCGCAACTCAGGGCGGTGAGCAGCCGGCTCACCCCGTCGTGGTCCAACGCGTCCTCCGGGTCGCCGGAGTCCTCACGCAGCAGGATCTGGTTGCCGGCCAACATCCGCCGCTTCACCGGTGTGGGTCGCCCGGGTTGGTTGACGGTGCGGTCCCAGACGCTCGCGCGGTCCAGGCAGTCGTGCAGTTCGTCCCCGGCGACGTCGGCGCCGACCGGTGCCACCAGCACCGCGCGGCCGCCGAGGGCGGCGACGTTGACGGCGGTGTTCGCGGCCCCACCGGCGGCGGAGATCCGCCGACGCAGGGTGAGGACCGGGGCGGGCGCCTCCCGGCAGAGCCGGTCGGAGTCGGCGAACCGCCATTCGTCCAACATGGCGTCACCGACGATCAGGACTGGGCGTCCGAGCCAGCTCTCCACGACGGTGGCGAGCCGGCGCTGCTCCGCTGCTGCTCCTGCCATGCCTCCCCGGGTCCCCAGCGGCCTGGCGGACAAACCTGCGCGCCGACCGGTCCCCGCCGCTGGTCAGGGGGTCTTCGGCGGTGTCTGACCGGTCCGAGCCGGTCCGACACCGCTCCGACCTGTTTCGGGCGTTCGAGGGCGGGAAGGGGATTGAGGTACCCCCCCGGAAAGGAGATGTACCGAGATGGCAGCGACATTGCAGGGCAAGCGGATCGCCTTCCTGGCCGCCGACGGCGTCGAGGAGGTCGAGTACGTCCAGCCACGCGAGGCGGTCGAGAACGCAGGCGCGACGGCCGAGCTGGTCTCGCTGAAGCCCGGTTCCATCCAGTCCTTCAACCACCTGGACCACTCCAAGACGTACGACGTGGACGTGACCGTCGACAAGGCCGACGCCGCCGGCTACGACGCGTTGGTGCTGCCCGGAGGGGTGGCGAACCCGGACTTCCTGCGGGGCGACCCGGACGCGGTGCGGTTCGTGAAGGCGTTCTTCGACGCGGACAAGCCCGTCGGGGTGATCTGTCACGGCCCGTGGACGCTGATCGAGGCGGACGTCGTGCGTGGCCGTCGTATCACCTCCTGGCCGACCCTGCGTACCGACCTGACGAACGCGGGCGCCATCTGGGTGGACGAGGAGTACGTCACCGACGGCAACCTGACCAGCAGCCGCAAACCCGACGACCTCCCCGCCTTCTGCGAAACGATCACCAAAACCTTCACAACCCCCTAACTCCCACCCCACCCCCCACCCCACCCCCCACCCCAACCCCCCACCCCCCTTTCCCCGGTGATCAAGAGGTTTGCGTCAGG
>NZ_JBEZEH010000036.1:0-39552 GCF_040648775.1 Micromonospora sp. NPDC049089 | reverse complement strand
GGCCCCCCCCCCGGCGGCCCCCCGCCCCGCCCCCCGGGGGGGGGCCCGGGCGGGGCGGGGGGGGGGGGGGGGGGGGGGGCGCCGGCCGCGCCCCCCCCCCCCCACCCCGACGACGCGCCCCGGGTCGCCGACTGCCACCACCCGGCACTGCTGCGCCGCAGGCTGACCATCCTGCGGGATCGACTGACCGCCGAGCTGGGCCCGTTGGACGCGCCACCGATCGAGGACTGCCTGCCCGCGTACACGGGGTTCGCCGACCGGGTCGCCATCGTCGACAGCAGTTGGCTCGCCGGCGCGCTGCGCACCGGGACCTGCGTGTTCGAGGGCGCGCAGGGGGTGCTGCTCGACGAGTGGCACGGCTTCCACCCGTACACCACCTGGAGCACCACGACGTTCGCCAACGTCGACAGCCTGCTCGCCGAGGCGGGCCGACCCGGCGAGGTGACCCGGATCGGGGTGCTCCGCGTCGTCACCACCCGGCACGGGCACGGCCCGCTGGTGACCGAGGACCCCAGCCTGCCGTTCGCCGACGCGCACAACGCCACGAACCCGTGGCAGGGCCGGTTCCGGTTCGGCCACTTCGACGCGGTCGCCCACCAGTACGCCCTCGCCGCGGCCGGCGGCGTCGACGGCCTGGCCCTGACCCACCTCGACCTGACCGGCCCCGACCTGCGGATCTGCCGCCGCTACGACACCACCGACCGGCTCACCCCGGGCCCGCCCGGTGACCTGGACCGGCAGGCCGCGCTCACCGCCCGCCTGCTGCGCTCCCGCCCGGTGTACGACGACCCACCGGCGGACTGGGCCGAGGCGGTACGCGCGGAGTTGGGCACACCGGTGGTGCTGACCTCGCACGGCCCCACCGCCGACGACAAGATCCAGTGCGGCCCACTGCTGGCCCCACCGGCCCTGGTCCGCGCCAACTGACAACTCGGGGCCGAGGGCCTGTGATCCGGCGACTCGCCCACCGGGCAGGTCGCGCCCGGCAAGCATGGGGGAATGGACGCCCTCCTCGACCTCCTCCGTGGGACGGTCACGTCGCCGTGGGTCTACCTGGTGATTCTCGGGCTCACCGCGGTCGACGCGTTCTTCCCCGCGGTGCCGGGCGAGGCGGCGGTGATCACCGCCGGGGTGCTCTCGGCGAGCGGCGGGCACCCCAGCCTGACCCTGGTGATCGTCAGCGCCGCCGTGGGCGCGCTGGTCGGCGACCACATCTCGTACGCCATCGGAAAGGGCGGAGGTGCCCGCCGGCTGGCCGGCCTGCCCGACGGCAGCCGCCGGCGGGCCAGCTCCGAATGGGCCCGGCGGGCGGTGGACCGACGCGGCGGGATGATCCTGACCACCAGCCGGTACGTGCCGGGCGGGCGGACCGCCGTCACACTCACCATGGGCGCGGTGGGCTATCCCCGCCGGTCATTCCTGCTGTACGACAGCATCGCGGCGATCACCTGGGCGCTGTACTGCGGGCTGCTCGGCTACTTCGGCGGGCTGGCCTTCGAACGTGACCCGGTGAAGGGCGTGCTGGTCGGGGTGGGGCTCTCGGTGGTGGTCACGTTCGGGCTGGAGGGGATCCGCTGGTTGCGCCGTCGAGCACACCGTCGCGCCGCCGCGCGACGGTGACGGACGCACCCGTCACAGCAGGTCGGCGTCGTACACCAGGATGGCCAGCTGCACCCGGTTGCCCGCGTGGAGTTTCGCGAGCGCCCGGCTGACGTGTGCCTTGACGGTGGCCTCGCTCATCGTGAGCCGCCGGGCGATCTCCGCGTTGCCGTGTCCGCGCGCCACCTCCCGGACGATCACCAGCTCCCGCTCGGTCAGCGGTGCGAGCCGCTCACGGGCCGCGTCCCGGCGGGCCGGACCACGCTCGGCGAACGAGCTGATCAGGCGCCGGGTCACCGTCGGGGCGAGCATCGCGTTCCCGGCGGCCACCGTGCGGACGGCGGCGGCCAACTCGCGGGGCGGGGTGTCCTTCAGCAGGAAGCCGACCGCGCCGGCCCGTAGCGCGCGGTGCACGTACTCGTCGAGGTCGAAGGTGGTCAGCATGATCACCTTCGGGCCGGCGGCGACCACGTCGGGCGCCACGGTCAGCCCGTCGACGCCCGGCATCCGCACGTCGAGCAGCACCACGTCGGGGCGTAACCGCTGGGCCTGCTCCAGCGCGCCGGCGCCGTCCGCTGCCTCACCGACGACAGTGATGTCCTCGGCCGCCTCAAGGATCAGCCGCAGCCCGGCCCGAACCAACTGCTCGTCGTCGACCACCACGACCCGGATCACGCCGCACCCACCAGCGGGATCAGGGCCCGGACCAGGAAGCCGCCGTCCACGGGAGCTGCCTCCAACCGGCCGCCGAGCAGCTCCACCCGCTCGCGCAGCCCGAGCAGCCCCTGCCCGGCACCCGGCAACGCCGACCCGCTCTCGGACGGGCCGTTTCGGACCAGCACCTCCAGCCCGTCGGGCAGGTAGCGCAGGCAGACGGTCGTCTCGGCGTCGGCCGCGTGCTTGCGAACGTTGGTCAGCGCCTCACGGACCACCCGGTACGCGGTACGCCCCAGCGTCGCCGGAAGTGCAGTCGGCACGCCCTCGTCCTGCCGGGACACCCGCAGCCCGGCGGCACGGGACTCCCCGATCAACTCGTCCAACGTGTCGAGCCCCCGCTCCGGTGTCACGGCCGGGTCGGCCTGGCGCAGCACACCGAGCACCTCGCGCAGGTCGGTGAGCGCCTGCCGGCCGGTCGTCCGGATCAGCGCGGCGGCCTCGACGGTGGCCGGGTCCGCGGCGGTCACCTCCAGCGCCCCCGCGTGCACCACCATCAACGAGACCCGGTGTGCCACCACGTCGTGCATCTCCCGGGCGATCCGGGTCCGCTCCTCGGCACGGACCCGGTCGGCGCGGGCCTCCTGCTCGCGTTCCAGCCGCTCGGCCCGGTCCCGGAGAGCGGCGAGCGTGTCCTGACGGGCCCGCACCCAGAGACCGAAGATCAACGGAAGCCCCACCAGGCCGGCGGCGAGCAGCAGCACGTTGCCGGTGCTGGCGGTGGTGATCCGGCGTACGCCACCCACCGCCAGCCCGACCAGCACCCCGCCGGTCAGCACCCCCGCCGCACCGGCGAGGTACCCGGCGAGTTGGCGACCTCGCAACCGCAGACCCGCCTGGTACGAGGCCAGCACCCCGGCCGCCGCCGCGGCGAGCACCAACCAGCCGACCGCCGCGGCCAGGAACAACGGCCAGCGGCGGGTCCGGACCGTGCCGGCGGCCCACGCCGAGCCCAGTGCGATCAGCAGCACGACCAGGCTCGGCAGCGGCGAGCGGACCCCGATGTCACCGGTCGCGCTGGCCCACACGGCTGCGGCGACCAGGACGGCGAGCAGCGGCGGGGCGTACCGATGGACGACCCGCCGGAGGGCGACGGCGCTGGAGGCCACGCAGCGAGCCTAGGGCCCAGCCGACGCATCCGGCCGCCCCGCAGCGTCGTACCCGGGTGAGGTGGGGGATGACCCCGATGCACAGTCCGGGCCGGCCGCTACCTAAGTAGTGCCGCCCACCTGACCACTGGCCGATGTCGGGAGCCGCCGCCCCGACCAGCATCAGGATCATGAATCTGCTCGACCTGCTGCACGACACGATGTCCTCGCCCTGGGTGTACCTGGCGATCTTCGCGATTGCGGTGCTCGACGGCTTCTTCCCGGTGGTGCCGAGCGAGACGGCGGTGATCACCGCAGGGGTGTTCGCGGCCTCCGGAGCGCCGTACCTGCCGGCGGTGATCCTGGTGGCCGCAGCCGGGGCGCTGGTCGGGGACCACGTCTCGTACGCCATCGGGCGGGGTGGCGGCACCCGGCTGCTCGACCGGCTGCCGCCCGACGGCCGACGCCGGGCCGCCATCGACCGGGCCCGTCGGGGGATCGCCACCCGGGGCGGCTTGATCCTCACCGTGGCCCGCTACATCCCGGGCGGCCGGACCGCCGTCACCCTCACCATGGGTGCGGTGCGCTATCCCCGGCGACGGTTCCTGGCCTTCGACGCGCTGGCCGCCAGCTCGTGGGGGCTCTACTCCGCGCTGGTCGGATACGTCGGAGGGCTCGCCTTCGAGCAGGACCCGCTGCGTGGTCTCCTGCTCGGTCTGGGCCTCGCCCTGACGGTGACGGTGGTCGTCGAGGTGGTCCGTTGGCTCCGCAACCGCCGCCGTACGGCGCGGGCCGGCGAGCCGGGCACCGACGCTCTTCCCGCCGGGGCCGTCAGACGGCCGGCGGACGCCAGGTGACGCCGTGCAGCAGTTGGGCGGCGCCGAGCCAGGCCACGTTCATCATCCGGGTGGCCGTCTTCTCCGGGTCGGCGTCCGGGTGGTCCGCGAGCCAGTCGGCCAACGACTCGGTCGCGCCGACCAGGGCGTACGCGACGACCTCCAGGTCGATGGCGGCGATCTCGCGGCCCTCGGCGCGCAGCGCGTGGTCGAGCATTCCGGCGACCACCTCGACCAGCCGGGCCCGCATGGTGGCCAACTCGCCGGCGAACGGCTGTTCGCCCCGGGCCTGCCGGTAGAGCACCGCCCAGCCGTCCCGGTACGCGCCGACGAAGCCGAAGAACGCCCTCAGCCCGCGCCAGAGCCGCTCGTCGGCCGGCAGGTCGGGGGCCGCCGCCCCGGCGATGGCCTGCATCATCCGGGTGCCTTCCCGGTGCAGGCAGGCGACGAAGAGCTCCTCCTTGGTGCCGAGGTACGCGTACACCATGGGTTTGGAGATGCCGGCGTCCTCGGCGATCTCGTCCATGCTGGCGGCGTGGAAGCCACGTCGGGAGAAGACCTTGACGGCCGCGTCGAGCATCTGCTGCTCGCGGACGGCGCGAGGCAGGCGCTTGAAGGCGGGGACGCTGGACACCTTGCGAGCATACCTACTCGTGCGTAGGGTTACGCGCGAGTAGCCAATCTTCCGGAAGGCGCACCTGATGACTGACTTCGACCCGGCCACCTTCGCCAACGTGGGCCCCAAGGAGTTCGCCCAGCTGGTCAAGTCCACCCCGGACGACAAGATCGCCCAGGTGATGTCCGGCGACATGCGCGACAAGGTCCTGGGCGAGGTGTTCGGCCGGATGCCGTCGCTGTTCCGCGCGGACCGGGCCGGCTCCACCAACGCGGTCATCCACTGGATCATCACCGGTCGCCCCGACGGCGGCAGCGACACCTACGAGGTGGTCATCGCCGACGGCACCTGCGTCGTGAACTCGACCCCGCAGCACGACCCGAAGCTCAGCCTCACCATGGGCCCGGTCGAGTTCCTGAAGATCGTCTCCGGTGGTGCCAACCCGGTGATGATGTTCATGACCGGCAAGTTGAAGGCGAAGGGCGACCTCGGCCTCGCCGCCAACATCGCCAACCTGTTCGACATCCCCAAGGCCTGACATGGCTGAGTTCTCGCTCGACCTGAACGAGGAACAGCGGGATCTACGCGACTGGGTGCACGGCTTCGCCGCCGAGGTCGTGCGCCCGGCCGCCGCCGAGTGGGACGAACGCGAGGACACCCCGTGGCCGGTGATCCAGGAAGCCGCCAAGGTCGGCCTCTACGGCTTCGAGTTCCTCGCCACCTGCTGGGCCGACCCGACCGGGCTCTCCCTTCCGATCGCCAGCGAGGAACTCTTCTGGGGTGACGCCGGCATCGGTATGAGCATCTTCGGCACCTCGCTCGCCGTCGCCGCCATCTACGGCGCCGGCACCCCGGACCAGATGGTCGAGTGGGTGCCGCAGTGCTTCGGCGACGTCGACTCGCCGACCGTCGCCGCCTTCTGCACCAGCGAGCCGGAAGCCGGCTCCGACGTCGGCGCGATGCGCACCCGGGCCGTCTACGACGAGGCCACCGACGAGTGGGTGCTCACCGGCCAGAAGGCGTACGCCACGAACGGCGGCATCGCCGGAGTGCACGTGGTCACCGCCTCCGTCGACCCCGCGCTCGGCTCCCGGGGTCAGGCGGCGTTCGTCGTACCGCCCGGCACCCCCGGCCTGGCCGCCACCCGCAAGCTGCGCAAACTCGGCCTCCGCGCGTCACACACCGCCGACGTCTTCCTCGACGGGGTACGCGTACCCGGCCGCTGTCTCCTCGGCGGACGAGACGCCCTGCTGCAACGCCTCGACCGTGCCCGCTCCGGTCAGCGGTCCACCGGGCAGGCAGCGATGCGCACGTTCGAGCTGTCCCGACCCACAGTCGGCGCCCAGGCGCTCGGCGTGGCCCGGGCCGCCTACGAATACTCCCTCGACTACGCGAAGGACCGCGTCCAGTTCGGGCGCCCGATCATCGAGAACCAGGCGGTCGCGTTCGCGTTGGCCGACATGCGGATGGAGATCGACGCCGCGCGGCTGCTGGTCTGGCGGGCCTCGTGGATGGGCCGCAACAACCGCCCGTTCACAGCGGGCGAAGGATCGATGTCCAAGCTCAAGGCCGGCGAGGTGGCCGTGTCGGTCACCGAGAAGGCAGTGCAACTACTCGGCGGAGCCGGCTTCCTGCGTGACCACCCGGTCGAGCGCTGGTACCGGGACGCCAAGATCTACACCATCTTCGAGGGCACCTCGGAAATCCAACGACTGGTCATCTCCCGGGCGATCTCCGGGATGCAGATCCGCTGACCGCCGTCGGCCCAGCCCTTCCTCGAGGGGCGGGCCGACGGCGGCCCGGACTCCACGATCTGTGCCGTCTTTGTCACCCCACGCCGACGCGAACTGGGCCTTCAGCCGCGCCCAGTGCATGATCAAGGAAAGAAGCCCTGATGGAGGGGCGGGCCGACGCCCGTCCGCGCACCACCCCGAGGAGGTCTGCGGCATGGACCTGCCGTTCGTCGTCACCACGCTGACCCGTCGCGGGCTGCTCACCCCCGGCAGCCCGATCCGGGTCGCGTCGCAGCTCAACGCGTTGCGCACGTGGGGGTGGAGCCTGGCAGGCGAGCTACGCCAGGCAGCCGCCCGGGACCCGGGCCGGCCCGCCGTCATCGACGAGGACGGCGTCGAGCTGACCTACCACGACCTGCTCGACCGGGCCGAACGGATGGCCCGCTCGATGCGGGCCGGGCTCGGCGTACAGGCCGGCGACCGGATCGGCGTGCTCTGCCGCAACCACAGCGGACTGATCGAGACGATCGTCGCCGCCACCCTGCTCGGCGTCGACGCGGTACTGGTCAACACCGGGCTCAGCGCCGCCCAGCTGGGCACCGTCGCCGAGGAGCAGCGACTGCGGCTCCTCGTGCACGACGACGAGTTCGCCGATCGGGTCCTCGGCCTCCCCGCCGAGCTGCACCGGCTAGACGAACGCGCCCGCGAGGAACTCGTGGCCGGGGCACTGCCCGGTGACCTGCAACCACCCGAGCGCGACGGCCGGATCATCGTCCTCACCTCCGGCACCACCGGCACACCCAAGGGCGCCCGGCGGCCGACACCCAGCGGCTTCGGCCCACTGGTGTCCATCATCGACCGCATCCCCCTGCACGCCCGGAACCGGGTGATGATCGCCGCACCGATCTTCCACACCTGGGGATTCGCCGCCCTCCAGGTCTGCCTGGCACTACGGGCCACCATCGTGCTGCACCGCCGCTTCGACCCGTCCGCCACGCTCGCCGCCCTGACCACGCACCGCTGCGACGCGCTCTTCGCCGTACCGGTGATGGTGCAACGGCTGCTGGAGGTGCCCCCGCCGGACCCGCGCCCCCAGCTCACTGTCGTCGCAGTCAGCGGCTCCGCCCTGCCCGGCGGACTGGCCCCGAAGTTCATGGACGTCTACGGAGACGTCCTCTACAACCTCTACGGGTCCACCGAGGTCTCCTGGGCCTCCATCGCCGGCCCGCAGGACCTGCGTCAGGCACCCACCACCGCTGGTCGTCCCCCGCACGGCACCCGACTGGAACTGCTCGACGACGACGGCCAACCCGTACCGGACGGACGGGTCGGGCGGATCTTCGTCGGCAACGAGATGCTCTTCGAGGGCTACACCTCAGGTGCCAGCCGGGAAACCCACGACGGGCTGCTCGACACCGGCGACCTCGGCCGGCTCAACGCCGACGGGCTGCTCTTCGTCGACGGCCGGGCCGACGACATGATCGTCTCTGGCGGCGAGAACGTCTTCCCGTCCGAGGTGGAGGACCTGCTCGCGCAACTGCCACAGGTCCGCGAGGCGGCAGTGATCGGCGTGCCCGACCCCGAGTACGGCCAGCGCCTCTCCGCGTTCCTCGCCCTGCACCCCGGCGAGACCCTCGACCCCGAGGCGGTCCGCGAGTACGTCCGGCACTTCCTCGCCCGGTTCAGCGTCCCCCGGGACGTGATCCTCGTGAAGTACCTACCCCGCAACGCCACCGGCAAGGTGCTCACCCGAGAGCTGCGCCGCTACTACGGCTGACGGCGGCGCTGCCGACGGTTGCCTGGATGTCACTGCCGGGGGTTGCCCGAGTTCAGCCGGGAATCGTGATCCGATCCTCGATCGCGGCGGTGGCGATGTCGGTGCGGTGCTGCGACCCGGCCAGCTCCACGCCGTCCACCAGCGCGTACGCGGCGTCCCGCGCGGCTGCCAGATCGGCGCCGGTGGCCGTACCGCAGAGGACCCGGCCGCCGGCGGAGAGCAACGCGCCGTCGCTGGCCCGGCGGGCGGTGCCCGCGTGGATGATGCCCGGTCGGTCCGCACCGGTGATCACGTCGCCGGTACGCGGCGCTGCCGGATAACCCGCCGAGGCGAGCACCACCGTCACGGCGCTGCCGTCCCGCCACCGCAGCGGCGGGTGCTCAGCCAACGAGCCGGTGGCCGCCGCGTGCAGCAGCCCGCCCAGCGGAGTCTCCAGCAGCGCGAGCACCACCTGGGTCTCCGGGTCGCCGAAGCGCGCATTGAACTCGATCACCCGAGGGCCGGCGGCGGTGATCGCGAGCCCGACGTACAGCAGGCCGGAGAACGGGGTGCCCCGGCGACGCATCTCCGCGAGCGTCGGGTGGACCACATCGCGCATCACGTCGTCGACCAGACCGGACGGCGCCCAGGCCAGCGGCGCGTACGCCCCCATGCCACCGGTGTTCGGCCCGGTGTCGCCGTCGCCGAGCCGCTTGAAGTCCTGTGCCGGCACCAACGGCAGCGCCGCCTCGCCGTCGGTGACCACGAAGAGGCTGACCTCCGGGCCGTCGAGGAACTCCTCGACCACGACACGTCCGCATTCGTTGGCGTGCGCCAACGCGGCGGCCCGGTCGTCGGTCACCACCACGCCCTTGCCGGCGGCCAGCCCGTCGTCCTTCACCACGTACGGCGCGCCGAACTCGTCAAGCGCCCGGGCGGTGCTCTCCTCGTCCGCGCAGACGTACGCGCGGGCGGTCGGCACGCCGGCGGCGGTCATCACGTCCTTGGCGAACGCCTTGGAGCCCTCCAGTTGCGCGGCCGCACCGGATGGACCGAACACGGCGATGCCCTTGGCGCGTACCGCATCGGCGACCCCGGCGACCAGTGGAGCCTCGGGCCCGACCACCACCAGGTCAGCCGCAACATCCACGGCCAACGCCGCCACCGCGGCCGGATCTGTCGCAGTGACCGCTCGCAGCTCAGCCACGCCCGCGATCCCCGGATTACCCGGCGCCGCGACAACCGCAGAAACCTGCGGATCCGCCACCAACCCGAGCGCAAGCGCGTGCTCGCGCCCGCCACCACCCACCAAGAGAACCCGCACGCCCGAGATCCTACTGTCCCCCCTTACCCCACCGTTGATCATGAAGTTATTGCCCTCCGCCGCGGCGTGTCGTGGCAACAACTTCATGATCGACGGTGTCGGGCAGCGGCGATTGCTTGGCGGACCGTGTGCGGGATGTAGGTGGGGTGGAGGGTGTCCTGCCAGGTGAATCGGAGGACGGTCCAGCCGGCGTTGACGAGACGGTTCTGGCGACGGCGATCGGCGTAGACGGCCTCCGGGGCACCGTGAGGACCGCGGCCGTCGGCCTCGGCGATGACGCGAGGGCCACGCCAGCCGAGATCCCCGATCCCCAACAGGTAGCCGTCCTCATCGCGTACCTCAAGTTGCAGTGCGTCCGGTGGCACTTTCCCGTCCACGCAGCGCAGCCGGGTCCGCGTCTCCAACGGGGACTGCGCACGCCCATCGACCTCGCTGAGGTAGCCACGCGCCACGACCGCACCGCGTCGTCCTCGAACGAGGCGCGGAATGGCGAGCAGATCATCGGTGGTTACGAGCCGACGATTCAGTGCCGAATCCAGCACACTCACCGCCGAAAGACGATCAACCCGAAGGCTCACGTCGGCAAGGGTCCGCAGCGGTTCCGTGGCGGTGATTCCGTTCACCCGGACAAGTTGGTCGGGCTGAATGACCAACTGATGGACCACCACCTCCGGGTGGGCAAGCCGGGCCGGCCTGGCGATCGGGCCTGGCACCGACAGGTCGATCACGTCGGTGGCCCGCAGACCGGCCAGCCCGTGCAGCTCCGCAGCCGTTGCGAGCACAGCGGCTGCGGCTGGCCCGAAGGAGGCCACCGCAGCTCTGATCCGCGCCGCTCGAGGAACGCCGTCGTACCGGTCAGCGTCCACCAGGTAGGCGCCACGCGCCACGACCCGCCAGCGTCCAGCCCGACAAAGCCGCTGCACCTCATGCGTCGTCAGGCCAGCCGCACGTGCCTGCCTGAGCGTTACAACTCCGTCCCGCACGGCCGCAACCTGCCGCACCACATCCAAGGCATCCACCCGGCCACCCTGGCCCAACCCGAAACCCGAAACATCCCCCTGTGGACAACCCCTCCACCCCTGTGGACAACCAGGCTCTCAGAACTGGTTGATCATGAAGTTATTGCCTCGACACGCCGACGGTGATGGCAATAACTTCATGATCAACACGAAGGTGAGGGTGGGGTTAGGGGAGGAGGGGGTGGAGGACCACGTTTTCTTCTCGGCCTGGGCCTACGCCTACGACGCTCACCCTCGTGTTGCAGAGTTCTTCGACCCTCGCGATGTAGCGGCGGGCGTTCTCCGGGAGGTCGTCGATGGTGCGTGCCTTGGTGATGTCCTCCCACCAGCCATCGAGTTCCTCGAAGACGGGCTTTGCGTGGTGGAAGTCCGTCTGGCTCATCGGCATGTCGTCGACCCGGACGCCATTGATCTCGTAGCCGACGCAGATCGGCACCTTGGGCAGGCCGGTGAGCACGTCCAGCTTGGTGATGACCAGGTCGGTGACGCCGTTGAGGCGGCAGGCGTACCGGGCGACGACCGCGTCGAACCAGCCGCACCGGCGCTCCCGCCCGGTGGTGGTGCCGTACTCAGCGCCGATCTTGCGCAGGTGGTCGCCGTTGGCGTCGAACAGCTCGGTCGGGAACGGCCCGGCACCCACCCGGGTGGTGTACGCCTTGCTCACCGCGATGACCTTGTTGATCGCGGTCGGCGGGATGCCCGCGCCCACGCAGGCGCCACCGGCGGTCGGGTTGGACGAGGTCACGAAGGGGTAGGTGCCGTGGTCCATGTCGAGCATGGTGGCCTGGGCGCCTTCCAGCAGCACCGTCTCGCCCCGGTCCAGGGCGTCCCAGAGCATCGCCCGGGTCTCCGCGATGTACGGCTTGAGCCGCTCCGCGTACGCCAGGTACTCCTCGACTGTCGCGTCGACGTCGATCGCCTTGCGGTTGTAGACCTTGAAGAGGATCTGGTTCTTCTCGCGCAGCGCGAGTTCCAGTTTCTTGCGCAGGATGCCCGGGTCGAGCAGGTCCTGGAGGCGGATGCCGATCCGGGCGACCTTGTCGCCGTACGCCGGGCCGATGCCGCGGCCGGTGGTGCCGATCCGGGACGAGCCGAGGTAGCGCTCGATGACCCGGTCCAGCGCCCGGTGGTGCGGCATGATCAGGTGAGCGTCACCGGAGATCCGCAGGCGGGACACGTCGACGCCGCGCTCCGCCAGGCCGTCGATCTCGGCGAGCAGCACCTTCGGGTCGACCACCACACCGTTGCCGATGACGATCATCGCGTTCGGTGAGAGCGCGCCGGACGGCATCAGGTGCAGCGCGTACTTCTGGCCGTCCGGGGTGATCACCGTGTGCCCGGCGTTGTTGCCGCCGGAGTAGCGCACGACGTAGTCGACCCGCTCACCCAGCAGGTCGGTAACCTTGCCCTTGCCCTCGTCGCCCCACTGAGCGCCGATGAGCACGATCGCTGGCATCTTTTCCGCCTCCAGAAGGCTCGGGTGCCAGGTGGCGACCGCTCGGCGAGCCCGGGGTGTCAGGTTAACAAGTAGTGACGGCGTGGCCGGCAGGGGTCGCGTCGAGAGGCAGCAGGAGGCTCCTTCCGTGTACGACGTGGTGCTGCTCACCCTTGGTTCGGAGCGGGACGCTCCCGGGGGCTGCGGCAGCGGCGGGGCCTGCTGCGGCGGCGCGACCGGGGCCGACACCGGCCCGACGAGCCAGGCCGCCACCGGCAGCGGCCAGACCGACACCGGGCAGTGCGCGACGGAGCGGCCGCGGGTGCCCGTGCTGGCGTGCGCCGACGCGCTGAACGCCCGGGGCGCCCGGGTGGAGACGGTCACCGCCCGCTCCGACGCCGAGATCGACGCGGTGCTGGCCCGGTTCGACGGCCCAGCCCGCCCGGACGGCCTCACCTGGCCGGACCCGGACAGCAAGACCCGGCTGGTCATCGCCACGGCGAGCGACGGGCAGTTGCGCGCCGTGCTGCGCCGGCTGGTCAAGCGGTACGCCCCGGCGCCGAGCAAGCGCCCGGCGGACCTGCCCGGCAACCGGACCCTGCCCGACCTGCCGCCGGTGGCCGTACTCCCGCTCGACCCGGCCCGTGGCGGCACCCACCGGGACCTGGCCGCGCAGCTCGGGCTGCCCCGTGACCCGGCGGCGGTGGCCGCTGCGGTGCTGGACGGCACACCGCGCCGGTTGGATCTGCTCCGCAACGACGGTGGCTCGGTGACCCTGGACGGCGCGCTCCTCGGCGCAGCCGACGACGCCGGCCGGCCGCTGCACTGGCGCGCCCGGGTGGAGGTCGACGACACCATCCTCACCGACGGTTCGGAACCGCTGCTGGCCTGCGCGGTGGGGAACGCCGGCGGGTACGCGACGCTCAACGACGTGACGCTGCTGACCGCACCGGACCCGGCCGACGGCCAGGTCGAGGTCGCGGTGGCCGTGCCGGTGGTCGTCCGCTCGGCGTGGGGGCGCAAGCGGGTACGCCTCGAAGTTCGGCGGGCCCGTGGGCGGGCGGTGTCGGTGCTGCCCAGGGAGGGCAGGGTGCCGTACCTCGACGATGGCGTCGAGAGCGAGCTGACCCGTAAGCGTTCCTGGTGGGTCGAGCCGGGCGCCTGGGCGGTCTGGTCGATCTGACCTCGGCCCCGACCGCCCGACCTGCCTGAGCCGATCGGCCCTGTTGGGCGATTGGGCCTATCCTCGCAGGAGGACTGGGGAGGGCCGTAATGGACGAGAACGCCGACCGGGCGCAGGTGCCCGGCCAGCAGCCGGTGCCGGAGCGGGACGTCGAACCACTCTGGCCGCCAGATCCGGGCGACCGGGGCGCGGTGCCGCCGTGGGCTGCTGTCGCCGAGCAGCGGGGTGGGCCGTCGCCGGTCACACATCCGGTCACGCCACCGGTGGCCGCGCCGCCGATCGGGCGACCGCCGGTTCCCGGCCAGCCCGGCGCTGCGACCCAGTCGCCGCCCTCGCCGTCGGACTACCCGTCGCTCTCCGGCGCCGTACCGGCGCCTGGGGGGTGGGGGGCCAGCGGCCCGTCCGGTGTCGGGTCTGGTTGGGCGCCGGCGCAGCCAAGTTGGCCGCCGCCGACGGACCCGGCCGCTGCGCCACCACAGGCAGACCCGGCCGCTCCGCCAGCGACCGCTGCCCGGCCGACGCCGCCGACAACCGGCCCCGGGGGCAACGGCGGGCCAGCCGGCCCCGGCGTCCCGGCTGCCGCCGCGACACCGAGCACCACCGCCGTGCCGGTCACCCCGGGCGGCGTCGACCTGAACCTGCCGTTCACCCTGGATAACCCGACCGCCGCCGCCGACCGCCCCGCCGCATCGGCACCCGCCGACCGCTCCACCTCGGCCGCCGCCACCGGCTCGCCCATTCCGGCGGCCACCGCGTCCGCTGCCAGCCCGAACGCCACCGACAGCCCGCATGCCGCCGACAGCCCGACGGCCGCCGGCCCCGCGCCGGCAGACCCCTCGGCCGCAGCCTTCGCGGCGGCCAGGTCGGCACCACAGCCTGGTGTGCCCATGCCCCAGGCTGGCGGGCCGGCACCACAGACTGCCGGGCCGACACCGCAGCCCGACGGGGCCGCGCCGCAGGCTGGTGGGCCGGCGCCACAGCCCGGCCCGGCGCAACAGGCCGGCGGGGCCGGTGCGGACGGGTCCCCTGACGGGCCGGTGCGGCCGATTGCCGAGTCCCCTTGGGCGTACCCGCCGCAACGCCCGGCTGGAACAACCGCGCCCGCCCCGGACGAGGCCGGCGCGACACCTCCGGTTCCGCCTCCGCCTCCGGTCGTTCCGCACGCCGGTCCCGCGCAGGCACACCCAGGGCAGCCGTTCATCCCCGGCCAGGTCGGCCCGGCGCAGATTCCGCCACCGCCCGACGTGACGCAGTTCAGCAACCCACCGCACGGCCTTGCCGCACCGCAGCACGCTCCTGGGCAGGCTGGGCCGGCGACCCCACCGCCCGGGCCGTTCCCACCCTCGCCGGGCTGGCACCCACCGCCCTGGCAGCAGGGCTCGCCTGGCGGCACGCCCGGGCAGCCGTACCAGGAGGCCGACGGGGTGACCCGGGTCCCGGCCCCCGCGTATCCGGACGCGACCGCGTACCCGGACGCGAGCTGGACACCGGACACCACAGCCGCACCGACCGCCGAGGATTTCGCCCGACGCCGCCAGGTTCGACCCGCCGATCCGGTGGCGACCATGGGTGTACGCGCGGTGGTCAACAAGATGGGCCTGCTCCGGCTCTCTCCGGGGCGGCACGAGCAGGAGCTCAAGCGGGACATCGAGATGGTGCGCCGCAACTTCGGCGGTCTGCGGCAGGTGACCGTCGTCAACCCGAAGGGCGGCGCCGGTAAGACGGTGGCCATCCTGCTGCTCGCGATGACGTTCGGTCAGAAGCGCGGCGGCTACGTGCTGGCCTGGGACAACAACGAGACCCAGGGCACGCTCGGGATGCGCGCCCAACAGGACTTCCACTCCCGCACGGTGCGGGACATGCTGCGTGACCTCGGGCAGTTCCAGGGTGCGCACGGGCGGGTCGGGGACCTGTCGCAGTACGTCCGCTCGCAGGGCGAGGGGATGTTCGACGTCCTGGCCTCGGATGAGTCGGCCACCGGTGGCGAGATGTTGACGGCTGCCGCGTTCGCCGAGATTCGAGAGGTGGTCAGCCGGTTCTACAAGTTGATCTTCGTGGACACCGGGAACAACGTCCGGGCGCAGAACTGGCAGGCGTCGATGGACGCCACCGACCAGTTGGTGGTCACCATGTCGGCCCGTAACGACTCCGCCGAGACCGCCGCCCGGATGCTCGACCACCTGGAGCAGAGCGGCCGGCAACGACTGGTGCGCCAGGCCGTGACGGTGGTGTCGATGCCACCGTCCCGCAAGGAGATCGACCTGCCGGCCATCCAGGAGCACTTCGCGGCCCGCACCCGTGCGGTGCTGCTGGCCCCGTACGAGCGGCTCATCGACAGCGGCGAGCCGATCCGGTACGGCGGGCTCTCCTCGGCCACCCGGGACGCCTGGCTGAAGATCGCCGCCGCGGTCGCCGAAGGGCTGTGACCCGCCGACGGCCGGCCCCCGCGCGGGGCGCCCGGCGGGGGGCGGGGGAGGGGGTGGGCCCCGCCGCGGCCCCCCGCCGCCGCCGGGCCGGGCGGGGGGCCGGCCGTCGGGGCAGGGGTCAGTTGCTCGCCAGCGCGTCCGCCGCTTCCGGGTCGCAGTCGCGCAGGAACTGGGCACAGCGGGCCGCCTCGTCGGCCTCGCCGATCTCGTCGGCGGCACGGGACAGCACGTAGAGGCAGCGGAGGAAGCCCTGGTTGGGCTCGTGTGACCACGGCACCGGGCCGTGCCCCTTCCAACCACTGCGGCGCAGCTGGTCGAGGCCCCGGTGGTAGCCGGTGCGGGCGTACGCGTACGCCGTCACCACTTGGCCCTGCGCGAACGCCCGCGCCGCGAGCTCCGCCCAGGCCGCGCTGTAGGTCGGGAAGCCGGCCGCCACGTTGGCGTACGCCTCATCGGTGCCGGCCTCGTCGGCGGCGGCCAGGGCGGCGTCGGCCTCGACGTTCGCGGGCAGGCGGGTGGCCGGTGGCTCTGGCAAAAGGTTCTGCATCGCCCCATTCAACCCGCTGGACAGGGCGACACGCGAGCGGGTCGGCCGACGTGTCCCGCTGAACGGCTGAGGAGTTGGTCACGCCTGCGGCCTATGCCGCTGCCTGGTGTTTTCCACTACAAATAATGGTCCGGAGCCTCCCCAGGAACCGGTAATGCAGGAGCCCGGTGGCCACGACCATCGGGCTCCTGTCGGTTCCACCCCCGGCCCGAGGTTTGGCCGGCCCCGGCGGAGGGGCAGGATGGCCCGGTGCCGACCCCACCTCCCGCGGACGTCATCGAGCCGCACCTGCATGCCGGCGAGATCCAGACCCGGGCCGAGTTCGATCAGCAGCTGGCCACCGGTGGGCTGGCCGGGCTGACCGTTCAGGGCCTGCGGCTCGACCTCGCGCCGGTGCCCGACCTGACCGGCGTCGACGTCGCCGGCACCCTCTTCGTCGGTTGCCTGTTCGCGTCCCGGGACGTGGGTGCCGACCTGGTCCGGCGGGGCGCGAACGTGGTGCCGCCGTTCTCCGGGTTGCCGTACCCGACCCAGCCGACGCACCTCTACACCCCGGACGACCTGGCCGCCGGGTTCGCCGAGGGCGGGTTCACCGGGATGTACGACACCCGGGTGTACGACCACTACCGGGCGCACGGCGGCGCGTTGCCGGACGTCAAGGAGGCGCTGGGTCAACGGCTGCACGATCACGGCGTGGACAACGCGCTGGCCGACGCCACCCGGGTCTGGCTGACCGCGTTCGGGCCGCAGTCGGTGGTGGGCATCATGGGCGGGCACGCGGTGCGGCGCGGCAGTCCCGCGTACCGGATGGCGGCCGTGCTGGGTTGGGAGCTGGCGCGGGCCGACCGGCTGGTGGTGACCGGCGGCGGCCCGGGTGTGATGGAGGCCGCGAACCTCGGCGCCTACCTGGCGGACCGGCCGGAGACCGATGTGACGGCCGCGATCGACCTGCTGGCCACCGCCCCCGACTTCACCGACCACCACCGGTACACGGCCACGGCGCTGACGGTCCGGCAGCGGTACGCGGGGGTGCCCCGGCAACGTGGCGACGAGCTGGGCTGGGCGCGTGCGGGTGGTCTGGCCATTCCGACCTGGCTGTACGGGCACGAGCCGGCGAACCTGTTCGCCGGGCGGATCGCGAAGTACTTCTCGAACGCGATCCGGGAGGACACCATCCTGCGCCTCGCCCGGGGCGGCATCGTCTTCGCGCCGGGGCGGGCGGGCACGGTGCAGGAGGTGTTCCAGGCGGCCACCAAGACCTACTACGGCACCGACGGCGCCAGCGGGGCGTACATCTTCCTGGACCGCGCCTACTGGACCGAGGAGTTGCCGGTGGAGGCGCTGTTGCGTCCGCTGCTGGCGGCGTCCCCGTTCGGTGACCTGTCGTCGACGATCCACCTCACCGACGACGTTCGCGAGGCCGTACGCCTGCTGACGACCTGACGGCCCGACGGCGACGGCCGACTCCCAGTGCGGGGAGCCGGCCGTCGGGCGGGACGTCGTTACTTGGTCATCGTGGTGCCGGTCGAGCGCAGGTGCTCGCAGGCCTCGACGACCCGGGCGGCCAGACCGGCCTCGGCGGCCTTGCCCCAGGCGCGCGGGTCGTACTGCTTCTTGTTGCCGACCTCGCCGTCGATCTTCAGCACGCCGTCGTAGTTGCGGAGCATGTGGTCCACGACGGGGCGGGTGAAGGCGTACTGAGTGTCGGTGTCGATGTTCATCTTCACCACGCCGTAGTCCAGAGCCTCGCGGATCTCGCTCAGCAGGGAGCCCGAGCCGCCGTGGAAGACCAGGCTGAGCGGCTTGTCCTTGCCGTACTTGGCGCCGACGGCGTCCTGGATCTGCTTGAGGATCTCCGGACGCAGCTTGACGTTGCCCGGCTTGTAGACGCCGTGCACGTTGCCGAAGGTCAGCGCCGCCATGTAGCGGCCCTTCTCGCCGAGGCCGAGCGCCTCGACCATGGCCAGGCCGTCATCGGTGGTGGTGTAGAGCTTGTCGTTGATGGCGTTCTCGACGCCGTCCTCCTCGCCACCGACGACACCGACCTCGATCTCAAGGACGATCTTGGCCTTGGCGGCCTCGTCGAGCAGCTGCGCGGCGATCTCGAGGTTCTCCGCGACCGGCACTGCCGAGCCGTCCCACATGTGCGACTGGTACAGCGGCTCCTCGCCGCGCTTCACCCGCTCCTGCGAGATGCCCATCAGCGGACGCACGAACCCGTCCAGCTTGTCCTTCGGGCAGTGGTCGGTGTGCAGGGCGATGTTCACCGAGTACTTCTTGGCGACCTCGTGCGCGTACGCGGCGAACGCCACCGCGCCGGTGACCATGTCCTTGATCGAGGGACCGGAGAGGTATTCGGCGCCACCGGTGGAGACCTGGATGATGCCGTCGCTCTCCGCGTCGGCGAAGCCCTTGAGCGCCGCGTTCAGCGTCTGGGAGGAGGTCACGTTGATCGCGGGGTACGCGAACCGGCCAGCCTTGGCGCGGTCCAGCATCTCCGCGTAAGCCTCGGGGGAAGCGATGGGCATGTGATGTGCTCCTTACTTACCACTCTCGGCCGTGCTGGCCGCTGTTCTTCATTTGTGCGCCGGACCGCGCTGTCCTCCGCCCGGAAGTATCCCGTAGGTGAGGTGCGCCGGAACAACCGACCCGGTGCTGGTCGTTCACCGGCGGTCCAGGTTGTCCGGCACGATGACGCTGATCAACCAGGTCACCACCGTCATCACGATGGCTCCCCAGAACGCCGGCCAGAATCCGTCCACCTGGAACGGCAGGTCGAGCCCGCGGGCGATCCGGTCGGTGAGCAGGAACAGCAACGCGTTGACCACCAGCGCGAACAGGCCCAGGGTCAGCAGGTAGAACACACAACCGACGACCCGGATCACCGGCTTGAGCACCGCGTTGATCACGCCGAAGATCAGAGCCACCACGATCAGGGTGAGGACGGTGTTGCCACCCGAGCGGCCATGCACGTCGACCCCGGGCACTATCAGCGTGGTAATCCACAACGCGACCGCGGTGATCGCCAGTCTGATGAGGAAGCCCACGGCACCATCCTGGCATCGGGTCGCGTCGCCGAGGGCCGATTCCGCCTACTCGGCTTCCGGGCGGCGCGCCGGCCCAGCCCGTACGGTGGGTGGGAACCGTGCCCCGAGACCCCCGGGAGGGACGATGGGTCAGCCCGACGAGGACTTCACCCCCGGTGACCACCTCGCGCCCGACGAACGCGACCCCGAGGCGCACCCGGCGGACGCGGTCGAGCAGGCCACTGTCGCCGGCCCGACCGACGTTGACGGTGAGCCGCACCGTGGCCTGGAGGTCGACGACTGGGACGCGATGGAGCAGGCCCGGGTGGTCACCGGGGACGAGGACGACTACCGCTGATTCCGCCGCGGGTCGGCTGCCCGTTGCGACAGGGGTGTTCAGCCGTTCGGGTCATTAGACAAATGTCGATCCGAAGGGGTTACCGGAGGGGTCCGGGCGTCCCTAGGTTGGACGAGCGCCACCTGTACCCCCACGGGAGGACCCCCATGTTCAAGCACTCGCTCCGCTGGCTGACCGGCCTCGGCGCCGCAGGCGCGTTGATCGCCGCCTCCGCCACCCCCGCCGTCGCTGCGGCCACAATCGAGCCCTACTTCCAGGACACCACCCTGGCCGTCGGCGCGACGCCGACCACCCGGGCCCTGTTCCTGTACGCCGACGAGCCGACGGTCCTCAAGGACGTCTCCGTGCGGTACGACTATCGCTCCCTGGCCTCCAAGATCACCGTGACCCCCGCCGAAGGCCAGAAGTGCACCGCGCCGGAGCCGGGCATTCTCGTCTGCACGGAGCCCGCCGATGTCACCCTCTACGAGATGCCGCCGCTGGGCAGCGGGATCTACCGCAACGCGGCAAAGCAGGTTCGCATTGCCCTCACCGAGGGTGCGCAGCTCGGTGACTCCGGGGACGTCGCGGTCAGTTACGAGGCCGCCGGCGGCCGGCGCGGCAGCTACACCTCCCGCGTACGGGTCGGCGAGGGGGTCGACCTGGCCGGCGGGCCGTTCACCGACTTCTCCTCGAAGCCGGGTGGAAAGCTGACAGTGCCGCTGGTCGTGGCGAACGCCGGCGACAAGGCCGTCAGCGGATTCGTCGCGGTCTTCGATTTCAGCTACTCGATCCGCGCCAAGGACCGGTTCAGCAACTGCCGCTACGCCGACGACCACCTGGTCTCCTGCCAGTTCGACGAGGACATTCCGGTGGGCACCGGCCTGGCCACCACGCTGAACCTCGAACTCGCCACTGACACCTACGCGCCGACCAACCAGTCCGGCTACGCCCAATTCATGACCGTTGCCGACTTCGAGGACCTGACCCGGGTACGGGCGGCCGTCGGCGCCCGGACGGCCACCCCCGGCAGCGGTCCGAAACTGACTCTGACCGAGGCGCCCGGCAGGATGCGGCAGGCCGCCCAGACCGACGTCGGCCCCGGCAACGACTACACCGGGTGGACCATCAAGGCCACCGGCACGAACGGCACTGACCTCGCGGCGATCGGCGCCACGCTCAAGGGGACGGCCGGCGCCGTCGTCACGGCCACCGTCGGCTTCCGGAACAACGGCCCGGCGACGCTCGACCGAACGAATGCGGACTACGAGGCCGCCACCCACACCGTCGTCGAGTTGCCACCGGGCACCACCGCCGTCGAGACCCCCGACACCTGCCAGTTGCGGCCGGGCACTCGCACGTACCAGTGCGCCTCGGAGATGCTGCTGGTGGCGGGGCAGACCTACACCATGAAGTTCCGGTTACGCATCGACAAGGTCATCGCCAACGCCCGGGGTGCGGTGCGGGTCAACGCACCGTGCGAGTGCCCCCCCGGCGACAGTTTCGAGGACGACATCAAACCGGCCAATGACAAGGCGACCATAGTGGTCAACGCGGCCCAGAGCGGCGGTGGCCACGGTGATGATGACGGTGATGGCGATGGCGGCGGTGGTGGCGGTTCGCTGCCCATTACCGGCACCCCCACCACTGTGATCGCCGGCATCGGCGCCCTGCTGCTCGTCACCGGTGCGGGCTGCTACCTGCTCGCCCGACGCCACGGCGGCCGCTTCACCGCCTGACCCACCCCGACCCGACCGACGCCCCGCCGACCCGTACCGGGCTGGCGGGGCGTCGTCGTGATGTCCTCGTCCGTCAGCGGACGGGGTTGACCTGCTCCGGGTGCTGCGCCACCCACTGCGCCAACCGATCCTCGCGCAGCGCGGCGAGGAACTCCGGGCCCTGCTTCGGATCCAGCGGCAGCAGCGTACGGTCATCCACCGGCTGGCCCACCGGGAGGCTGAGCCCCACCGGGTCGACGCTCTTCAGCTTGGGCAGCACGGCCACCAGCCTGGTCAGTGGCAGGCCGTCGTCGTCGACCGCCAGACCCGTGCCGGGGGCCGACAGCAGTGCGGTGAGCCGCACCGGACTGGTCAGCACGTCCTTGGCGACCGCCGCTCGGATCAACCCGGCGACGTAGCGCTGGGCGTTACGGTCCCGGTCCAACGCACCATCGGGTAGGTACCGCCGTTGCCGCAGCAGGTCCACGGAGGAAGCTCCGTCGAGCCGCTGACAGCCGGCCGGAAAGACCCGGCGGGTGTGCCAGGAACGAACCTCCTTCGGTAGGCAGACCTCCACCCCGTCGACAGCGTCGGTGATCCGGCGCAGCCCGGCGAAGGTCAGCACCGCGCCGGCGTCGACGCGTACCCCGGTCAGGTCGGCGACCACCCGGCGGGTCAGGTCGTAGCCGGCGTCCAGGTCGGGCCGGGGCTCGCCGGCACCGCTCCAGAACGCGCTGTTGAGCTTGTCGATCCCCCGACCGGGGATCGACACCTCCAGGTCGCGCGGCAACGAGATGAGGTACGGCCGGCTCCGGTCCGCCGGGATGTGCACCAGCAGGACGGAGTCCGCCAACCGGTACGGCGGTTCGTCGCCGAAGCCGTCCACGCCGAGCAGAAGGACATTCAGCGCCTCGGACCGCGCGTCAGCCGGTTGCCCGGACATCAACGGATCCGCAGCCGGTCGATCGGGGCGCAACTGCGGCACCCCGACTCCGAGCGCGCCGAGCAGGGCGAGCGTGACACCAGCGGCCTGGAACCGCTGCCGGCGGCGACGGCGGACGGCGGCGAGCCGGTCGATCGCGACCCGCAGCGGGCCGGTCGACGGGGTCAACGTTTCGTGCCGGGCGAACGCGGCACGCAGGTCATCCTCGATCATGTTCACGCCTCCACGTACTCGGCCCGGAGCGTCGCCAGGGCCCGGGAGATGGACGAGCGGACGGTCCCGACGGCACAGCCGAGAATGTCGGCGATCTCGACGTCGGGCAGGTCTTCGTAGTAGCGCAGCACCAGCGCGGCCCGCTGCCGACGCGGCAGCCGGGACAACCAGGACCAGATCTGATCCCGGTCCACGGCGGACTGGGCATGGTCGGTGGGCATCGGCACCGAGGCGTCGGGCTCCCCGCGCAGCAGCACCCGGCGCACCCACGAGCCGCGCCGCCAGTCGACGTACTGGTTGGTGAGCATCCGGCGTACGTAACGCTCGGGCGAGTCCGCTCGGGCGACCCGACGCCAGTTGAGCTGGACCCGGACCATGGTCTCCTGGACCAGATCCTGGGCCTGGTGTGGTTCGCCGGTCAGCATCACCGCGTACCGCAGTAGCGGGGCCAGCCGCGTGTCCGCGAACTCCTCGTACGTCACTGCACCTCCCGGGGGCTCCTGCCTCACTTGACGGAAGCGGACCGACCGAACATTGCGGTGACGCTCATCAACCTTTTGGTTCGTCTTGCTCGGCGGGCGGCTTTGAGGGCTGCAGTCAGCCTTAGCAATTCCTTAAGATCCGCAGGCTCCACCTGATCCCCCAACTGGAGGAACCCCCCTCATGCTCACCCAATCCACCCGGCGTTGGCTCGCCGGACTGGGCGTAGCAGGCGCGTTCGTCGCCGCCTCCGCCAGCCCGGCCATCGCCGCACCGGCAACCCCCGCCGCAGCGGTAGACAATCTCGACCTGTACGCCAACAACGTGATCGTCGCGCCTGGAGGCACCGAGAAGTGGGTAACCCTCTTCTCGCTCACCACGGAGCGGCAGCCCGACGACTACACGATCAAGGTGGACCGGAGCAAGATCGACGGTTTCGCCAGCGTCGAGAGCAGCGGGGAGAACTGCACCGAGTCCGGTGCCATCCTCACGTGCAAGGTAGAGGACCAGGACGACGACGGCTCGTACCTGAACCTCGTCTCCCTCGTCGTTCGCGCGAAGGCCGGCGCCAAGCCCGATCAGAAGGGCGAGCTGAGTTTCACTGTCACGTCAAACGGCAAGTCCGGATCCGTCTCCTACAGCTCGACTGTGGAGACCGGCGAGGGCGTCGATCTCAGCACCAACGAGCTTCTGGAGCTCAAGGGCGCGCCCGGTGCCACGCTGAAGGCCCCGTTCCAGGTGACGAACCGGGGCGAGGTGCCCGCGAAGGACGCAGTTCTCTTCTTCGTCGGCGCGGACGGTCTTCAGCCGTCGAAGCGCTACGAGAACTGCGAGTACACCGAGGGCCCGCTGCACGACTGGGCGTTCGCCTGCCGCCTGGACGCGACCATCGGCAAGAACGCCAGCTTCCGCCTCGACGACAGCTTCGGCTTCACGGTGCCCGCCGACAGCTGGGCGCCGAACAGCTTCGGCGGGTTCTCCATCTGGTTCACGCCTGCCGACTGGGACGAGTACAGGTCCGAGGCCGAGCTCCCGGCCAAGATCGGGCCGAACGGGACCGAGGGTGAGCTGAAGCTCGAGCCGGTCATGAACATGCGCTCCGGGCAGACCGACGTCAACCCGTTGGACAACTCGACCTGGGTCGACCTTCAGGTGACCGGCGACCAGCGGGCCGATGTGGCAGCGCGCGGCGCGAAGGTGACCGGCGACGTCGGCGCCACCGTCCCGCTCACTGTCGGCTACGTCAACAACGGGCCGGCGGCCGTCAACTCGGGTGGCAGCGAGTCGCCCTGGATCGGCACCACGGTCACGCTGCCGAAGGGCGTCACCGCCGTCCGCGCTCCGGAGGACTGCTTCAGCTCCGAGGACGACGGGTGGGAGCCGGGCAAGCCCGGCGGGCGGGTCTACCAGTGCTTCGTGCTCGGCTCGATCCGGAAGGGCGAGAAGGTCGACTACGAGTTCCAGGTGCGGATCGACCAGGCCGGCGGCCAGACCGGTGAGGTCAAGCTGAGCACCGGGCAGGAAGACAAGCAGATCAAGGACCTGAACCCCGCCAACGACACCGCGCAGATCCTGGTGAACGGCGGCGGAGACGGCGGCCAGGGCGGCGGCGATGACGGTGACGGTGACGGCGGCTCGCTGCCGATCACCGGTCAGTCCACCGGGCTGATCGCCGGCCTCGGCGCGCTGCTGCTCGCCGCGGGCGTCGGCGGCTACATGGTGGCCAAGCGCCGCCGGACCCGCTTCGTCGCCTGATCCACCCCGTACCACCGGTGCCCCGTCGACCACCACGGTCGGCGGGGCACCGTCGTTGGGCCCCCGCGGCGCGGGCGGGTGGTGACGGGCCGGTCCGGCGCGGCCGGGGCCCCGGGCTTCGGTACCCTTTGTGGCCGTGGACACAGCTGAGAAGACCCGCGCTCTCGTGGAGAGCGTCGCCCTGAACCCGCTCGATCCCAAGGATCTGTTGCAGACCTTCGGGCTGATCGGCGTGTGGGTGATCCTCTTCGCCGAGACCGGCCTGCTGGTGGGCTTCTTCTTCCCGGGTGACTCGCTGCTGTTCCTCGCCGGGGTGGCCTCGTCACCGGTGGCGGACGCGATCTTCGGTGACGGCACCCGCCTCTCCCTCGCCGGCCTGCTGATCGGTGGGCCGATCTGCGCGATCCTCGGCGCGCAGCTGGGGCACTGGCTCGGCGCGCGATACGGCCGGCCGATGTTCGAGCGGCCGAACTCCCGGCTCTTCAAGAAGGAGTACGTGGAGAAGGCCGAGTACTACTTCGAGAAGTTCGGCCCGGCGAAGGCCGTCGTGCTGGCGCGCTTCATTCCGATCGTCCGGACGTTCCTCAACCCGGTCGCGGGCGCGCTCGGCATGCCGGCCAAGAAGTTCCTGCTCTGGAACATCGTCGGCGCGGTGCTCTGGGTGGACGGCATCCTGCTGATCGGCTACCTGCTGGCCGAGCAGATCTACCAGGCCATCGGCGACAAGATCGACCACTACATCCTGCCGGTGGTGGCCCTGATCATCGTGATCTCGGTGCTGCCGATCTTCTTCGAGTTCCTGCGCGACCGGCGGGCTCGTAAGCGCGGCGAGGCGGTCGCTGTGGTCGCGGCGGCCAGTGCCGCGGGCGCTGTGGAGGCGGCCCGCGAGGCGTTCGACCACGACCAGCACCAGGACGGCCGTCACCGCCCGGAGCACGGTCAGGACCGTTGAGCGGTACGACGACGGCCGGCCCCCTGGTGAGGGGGTCGGCCGTCGGCATGTCGAACCCGGCCTCCGGTGGTGCGACCGGGGCCGAGCAGGTGTCAACCACCGGTGGCGCCACCCCTGGCTCGCCACCGGACGCCGCCCCGGCTCGGGACGGCATGGTGCCTACGTCAGCGGGCCTTCTTGGTGGCCCGCTTACGCGGCGGGGTCAGCAGGTCGGCGATCGTCGCGATCGCACTCGGGACCAGGCTGTAGTACGCCCAGACACCGCGCTTCTCCCGCTGCAACAAGCCAGCCTCGGTGAGGATGCGCAGGTGGTGACTGACCGTCGGCTGAGAGAGGCCGAGCGGCGCGGTCAGGTCACAGACGCACGCCTCGCCCTCGGGGGCCGACTGGATCAGGCTGAGCAGCCGCAACCGAGCAGGATCAGCAAGGGCCTTGAGGACCCCGGCGAGACGCTCGGCATCGGCACGTTCGATCGGCTCGCCGTTTAGCGGCGAGATCTGAGGCATAGTCATTTCGGCCAACGCAGTTCCCACGTATTCCATCCTTCCACCAGCAGCATCGATCCGCCTGCATATCAGCAGATCCGAATCGGCAGACTTTTACGCCACAAGGCCGAGGTCAGCCAACGTATAGGCCGCCCGGTACGGCAATCCGGCGGCTCGCACCGCGTCGCCGGCGCCTCGATCAACAATAACCACCACACCCACGACTTCCGCCCCGGCCTCGCGAAGAGCCTCGACAGCTGTCAAAACACTTCCGCCAGTCGTGGATGTGTCCTCCACCGCCAACACACGGCGGCCAGCCACCTCCGGTCCCTCGATCCGCCGCTGAAGACCGTGGGCCTTGCCCGCCTTGCGCACCACAAAGGCGTCCAGGGCCCGGCCGGTCGGAGCGGCGGCGTGCAGCATCGAGAGCGCGACTGGATCCGCGCCCAGGGTGAGGCCCCCAACGGCGTCGAACTCCCAGTCGGCGGTGAGGTCGAGCAACACCCGGCCGACCAGAGGAGCGGCCCGGTGATGGAGCGTGACGCGCCGCAGATCCACGTACCAGTCTGCCTCGCGCCCCGACGAGAGCACGACCCGGCCGTGGACCACAGCCAGGTCGGTAATGAATTTACGCAGGTCGTCGTGGTCCCCCATGGCGATAGAGGTTACTGCGCAACTCTGAACGCCGCGTGTGGGGTCCACCCTGATCAGCCCCGAGGGGAACCGATGACTGGCGATGCTCGACTACGCTCAGCAACTGGCCCGACAGCGGCGCGCCAACGCCGTCCCACCACTCGCTCGGGGTCGGCGGGCCGGTCGAGGCTCAGCGCTCGTCGCGACCGATCCGGCCGCGGGTGTCCCGCGCGACCGCCTGGAGCAGCCGCCGCGGCGCGTGTCGCATACCTGCCACGACCACCTTGTACTTCCACGCCGGGATGCTGACCATCTTGCCTTTGCGCAGGTCACGCAAGGCTTCGTCCACCACATCCTCGGCCCGCAGCCACAGCCACTCCGGCGTCTTGGACATGTTGATGCCGGCCCGCTGATGGAATTCGGTGCGGGTGTAGCCGGGGCAGAGGGCCATCACCTGAACGCCGAACGGCAGCGCTGACTGGCCGACGGACTCACTGAAGTTGGTGACCCACGCCTTGCTGGCGGAGTATGTGGATCCGGGCATCGCCGTCCCGAACCCGGCGACCGAAGAGACATTTATCACTGCCCCATTTCGCCGTTCGGTCATCGGTCGGAGCGCCGCCAGGGTCAACCGCATGACCGCGTGCACGTTGAGTCGCAACAGTCGCGCCTCGTCCTCCGCCGTGGAGCGCAGGAACGGTTTGTTCAGGCTGATCCCCGCATTGTTGACCAGCAGGTGCACCGGGCTGCCGTCGGCGAGCCGCTGCTCCACGATGGCGCAGCCGTCGTCGGTGGACAGATCCGCGGAGATCGTCTCCACCTCGCGTCCGGACGTGGACCCCAGCTCGGTGGCCAGCTCGGTCAGCCGCGCCGCGTCGCGGGCAACGAGCACCAGGTGCCAGCCGTCGGCGGCCAGGCGTCGCGTGAACGCCGCGCCGATGCCGGCGGTGGCCCCGGTGATCAGGGCTCGGCGCTCGGCAGTCGTGGGGTCGAGCGTCACGGAGTGGTCCTCACCTGGGCGGGTACGGGGGCGTATGCGGCGCCGACGGGGGCTGGGGCGGGGCGGGCGGGAACATGGGCGGTGCGGTTGGCGCCGTCGAGCGGTGGCGGCCGAACCAGCTGTTCGCCGCCGGCAGCGCCAGCAGCGTAGCTACTACAAGGTAACCGAGCGCCTGTGCGACGGAAAGCCCGGCATTGAGCGGGATCCACCAGGACGGGTACGCGTCGCCGACCAGGCCCAGCAACTCGGCGAGGGACTGGTCGCCCGAGCCCATTCGCAGTGGCGCGGCCCGTTCGCCGACGACCACCACCACACTGCAACAGGCGGCGAGCAGACCGAGCCCGCTGACCACCCAGGTCGCCACCCGGACGCCGTTGCGACCGGCCAGCAGACCGAGGGCCAGGCCGGCGAGCAGCAGCGCGGACAGCACCGCCACCACCGCCGTCAGCACGGCCGACGCGCGGAGCAGAGCCACCACGCCGTCGATCTGCTCCGTGCTCGCCGAGGTGTCGCGGGCGGCGGAGCGGAACCCGTCGACCGTCCCGCCCAGCACCACCAGGGAGACCACCGCGTACGCGAGCGCGGCGACCGCCATCACCAACAGCACCGTCGCGGCCGACAGGGCGGCGGCGGGCCGGCGGGCCGGTGCCGATTCCGGGTACGACACGACGAATCCCTCCGGTAGGCGTCGGGTTGCAACCTACTCGGAGGGATCGTCGGCGTCGTGCTTATCGAGCCGTCAGTTACTCGGCGGCGGGGTTGACCCGGGCCGATCCGTGGGCGGCGTGTCGTCCGGGCGGTCCGCGGCCGGTGGCGGCGGGTAGCTCGGCTCCCCACTCGACGGATAACCCGGCTCACCGGATGCCTGCGGGTAACCGGGCTGACCCGGCGCCTGCGGGTAACCAGGCTGACCCGGCGCCTGCGGGTGGCCCGGGTAGCTGGCGCCCGGGGTGGGCGGCTCCCAGCCCGCGGTGGGCTTGCGGAAGAACGGGTTCGCCTTCGGCAGCGCCAGCAGGACCAGCGCCGTGATCAGCGCGATCAGGCTGAGCACACCCAGCAGGAGGCTGACCGGGGTCACCCAGGAGGGCAGAGCCTCCTCAAGGCGGCGCTGGATCTCCTCCGGGCTCGGCGCGTCGCCGGTGGTCCCGCCACCGGTGTTGAAACCGCCGGCCGCGTTACTGAGCAGACCACCGCCCACGCAGCAGACCATGATGCCGCCGACGATCCAGGTGGTGATCCGGGCGCCGTTGCGGCCCTGGTTGTTGAACAGGGCCAGCACACCCAGCACGACCGCGAGCAGCAGCAGGACGATGCTCCCGCCGATGCCGATGACGGCGAAGACGTCGGCCACCTGGTCACCGTCGGTGGCGCTGCCCGCGTACGCCTCGCGGAGCGCGTCCCGCGTCTTGCTGAAGGTGCTGAGCGTGATGATCAGACTGATTACCTGGAGCGCCAGGAACAGGAAGAGCAGGTAACTGGAAATCGACACAATGGATGGCCGCTGACGGGCCGGCGTGCTCTGGGAATCGACCACGATTCTCCTTCCCTAGATCGCGCCCACACCGTATCGACAACCGGCCAGTTCGGCATGCCGTGACAAGCCCGGCGCGTCCGCCCGGGCCGGCTCGGCGGGCCTCAGGCCCGGGGCGGGCGGATCGTCAGGTCGGCGGGGTCGAGCAGGTCACCGCGGGCGACCCGCCAGCCCTCTTCGCCGTACGCCTCGAAGGACAGCCGCGCGGTGCCACCGGACTGGTAGTCGTGGTAGCGCATGGTCCCGGTCGACGGCAACTCGGTCTCGCCGGTCGCGGTGTAACGCGCCTGCCCGGTCTCGGCCCAGGTGTAGCGCCGCCTGCCGAGTTCGATGGTCGGGGCGCCCGGAGTGACGGTGGCGCCCGGCTCCGGGGTCCAGAAGACCAGCTCGAGTTCGGGGCCGTCCTCCACGGAGAGCCGGTGGCGGGTGCCAGAGTCGTCGTCGAGGAGGTGCTGCACCCAACTCCAGTCGCCCTCGACCAGGCGGATCGTGGCACTCACCGCGTACTCCCGCTCGCGGATCCGCACGCTGTCACCCGGAGCCAGCCGGCGGAGCGGGCCACCGTGCGGCGGCTCCGCCGGCTGGCCGGGAGGCCGGCCCGTCGGCCGTCGGCGGGCCCGCACGACGACCACGACCACGACCACCGCGAGTACGGCAACAGCCGCCACCAGGCACGTCACCAGCGCGTCCACGCGACCACCTCCCCAGGTACGTCGGCGCAGACGGTAACAACCGTCGGCACCCGGAAGAGCCGTGCTGTGGCCGACAGCTCAGCTAACGATTGTGGTCGGGTGCGTCCTCCGGAGGCGGCACCGGCGGTCCCGTCGGCCCTGGTGAGGTGCCCGGTGCTCCCGGCGTCAGGTGCGCGGCCGGGTCGGGGCAGATCAGGTAGCCGGGTGGGAGCGGCTGGTTCGGCGGCAGGAAGCCCGGCACGAGCGGAGCTGTCGGGTATCCGTAACCGGTCGGGGCGTAAGTGGGGACGGGCATCATCCGGGCTGGCCCGGGAAGCGCCTCGTTCGCGGTACGCGGCACGAACCAGCGGTTCGCCGGCGGCAGCGCCAGCAGCAGAGTCACGGCTGCGGAGAGGACCAGAACGGTGAGCACACCCAGCCCTGCCGCGGGGATGAGCAGGTCCTCCCAGGGATCGGTGCCGGCGTACAGCGTGTCGTAGAACGTCGAGGTCTCCCACTCTTCGTCCCAGTCCGGTGGCGGCTCGTCGCCGATCTCCGGCATGGTCAGCAGCGGCACGAGAAGACTTCCGGAGCAGCACTGCCCGAAGCAGACCAGCAACTGCGCTCCACTGGCCACGAAGACCAGGATCCGCGCGACGTTGGCGCCCCGCCAGACCGGGACGGCGGTGGCCGCAAACCAGACCGCGAGCAACACCGCCGGCACGCCGAGGATCAGCGTCATCGCGACGTTGCCCTGCCGCTCGCCGGCCACCTCGTCCGGGTCGGCGTCCGGCACCAGTCGTACCGCGCGGTCGATCTGGCCATCGAAGCGCACCGCCTCGGCCACCGTCAGCGCGGTCAGGCCGAGCAGCACCAGCACCACGGCCAGTTGCAGCCAGAAGGCGATGGTCACGGTGGCCGGGCGGGGCGGACGCGGCGCGGTGGCGGGCGGGCTCATGGCTCGCAACGTACGGTGCGTCGTCAGCAACCGGCAGAACCGATCGGGCAGCGCCGACCGGCGAATGGATCATGCTGCGGCGAGCCGCCGACTGGCGTAGGTGCCGAGGGTTTCCCGGTCCATCACGCAGCCGACGAAGGTGGTCAACTCGCTCGGATCGTCCCGCAGCGACGTCCACGTCGCTCGGGCCGTCTCCGGGTCGACCCGCTCCAGCAGCGTGGCCGCGTACGCCCGGCCGGCGGGTGTGCCGTCGACCAGCACCCGGTCGAGCTGGCGGCGTACCTCATCGGGGTGGTCGCTGAGGGCGGCCTCGACCCGGTGGTACGCCTCGGTCACCGGCAACAGGGTGCCCGCGATCCCCACCCCACCAAAGGCGAGCGTCTCAGCGGTCACCAACTCGTCGACGGCGGCGCCCAATTCGCGCTCCCAAGCCTTCCGCATTCCAAACATGCCTCCACCCTTTCCCCGTCCGGCCCCACTCCACCCCGTTGATCACGAGGTTTGCGCCATGAGCGGACACTCTCCTGACACGGCCGCCTGTTCGGGCGCCAGGTGGTGCGGGTCAGTAGCCGCGCCACTCGGTACGGGCGTAGTCGAGGACCCTCGGTTGGAGGAGGGTGCTGGGGGGCACGTCCAGGCGGGCGCGGTCGGCGGGAAAGGCCGCCGCCGCCCGCAGCACGCCCGGGTCGAGGAAACGCAGCCGGGGCGCGTCGGCCGGCAGTTCCAGCACCGGCGGGGCGGTTCCCGCCGTGGCGAGCAGGAAACCCCAGTCGCCGAAGGACGGCACATCGACGTGGTACGGCACTGTGGCGAAGCCCGCTTCCCGCACCGACGCGTCGATCGACCAGTAGGAGCGGGGCGCGAAGTACGGCGAGCCGGACTGCACCACCAGCCGTCCCCGCTCGGCGAGCACCGACCTGATCAGCGCGTAGAACTCGACGGTGTAGAGCTTGGCCGTGGCCGTCTCGTCCGGATCGGGCAGGTCGGCGACCACCACGTCGAAGCGCTCGGCGGCGGTACGCAGCCAGCCGAACGCGTCAGTGTTCACCACCCGTACGCGGGGGTCGTCGAGCGAGCCGCCGTTGAGCGCCCGCAGCTGCGGCACGGTGCTGGCCAGCGCCACCACCGCCGGGTCGAGGTCGACAACTGTCACCCGGCGGACGTCCGGGTACCGCAGGATCTCCCGGACGGCGAGGCCGTCGCCGGCACCGAGAACCAGTACGTCGCCGCGTGGACCTCGCATCGCCGGATGCACCAGCGCCTCGTGGTAGCGGTACTCGTCCACCGAGCTGAACTGAAGATCACCGTTGAGGAACAGCCGGAGGTCGGTGTCGGCGTGGCCGACCTCCCGCACCGACCTGGTCAGCACGATCTCCTGGTAACGGGAGCGTTCGGCGTACACGACGGGGTCCCGGTAGAGCTGCTGCCGGGCGGTCACCTCGAAGTCGGCGGCGGTCACCCAGGCGTACCCCAGGCAGAGCGCGACCACGACGGAGCCGGCGCCGAGGACGAGCCGGGCGCGGCGGCTCAGCTCCCTCCGGAACACAGTGCAGACCAGGGCGAGACCGGCCACCGCGTTCACCGCGCCAACCACCAGGGCACCCTTGAGCTGGCCGAAGACGGGGATCAACAGGAACGGGAAGGCGAGCCCGCCGAGCAGCGCGCCGACGTAGTCGGCGGCGAACAGGTCGGCCACCGCACTGCCGGCGGCCTGCTCGCGGATGCGCTGCAACATCACCATCAGCAGCGGAATCTCCGCGCCGATCAGCAGGCCCAGCACGAAGGCGGTGGCGACCAGCGCCGGGCCGTACAGGTCGAGCCAGGCGAAGGCGGCGTAGAGGCCGAGCACTGACAGGCCACCGAGCAGGGCCAGGGTCAGTTCGATCACCGCGAACGCTGCGGCGGCCCGGGGCTGCAACGGCTTCGCAACCAGTGCGCCGACGCCCATCGCGAAGACCATCACGCCGAGCACGATCGACGCCTGCCCGACGGTGTCGCCGATCAGGTAGCTGCCGAGCGCGACAAGGGCCAGCTCGTAGACCAGGCCGCAGGCGGCGCAGACGAAGACCGCGACCAGCACCGCCGCGCGGGCCAGCCGCCAGTGCGGCCGGGCCTCGGTGACGAGGTTCTGCACGGAGGGCTCCAGGTGATGGGGTCAGGCGTCGGGCTACTTGCCGGTGCCGGGGCCGCCGCCCCGAACGCTGTTACCGCGTCCCCAACCCCAGTACGACCCGACGGTCGAGTGGTAGCGGGGGTGAGCGGTGTCCATGTCTTCGAGCAGGATCACCGAGCCTGCCGCGATCGGCAGGATCACCACCGAGTCGTCGTCGTAGCGCAGGTAGACGCCGCTGCCGTCGGCGTACCGGTCGGACGGATTCCACGCGTCGGTCAGTTCCTTGGCCACAGCGGTCGGTGACTTGGACGAGGTGTACGCGATCGCTTCCCGGCCGATGTCCCGGCTGGCCGCTCGCGAATACCTGTCCTGCACGTAGGCGCGCGGGGAGAAGGTGCCGTTGACGAGGGCGAAGCCCGCGACCAGCGCGCCGACCACGGCCGCTGCCACGCCCACCACGAACCAGCGTCGGTACGTCATCGCAGTGCCACCACCGTCTCGGTCAGGACCAGCTCGTTGGTCTGGGGGTACGCGTGCCAGGTACGCCAGCCGACCGTCCCGTGCGGCAGGTCGGCGCGCACGGCCAGCGCGGTCACCGCGTCCGGGTCGCCGGGAAAGACTCCGACCAGGGCGTACGGGTCGTCGGCCAGGTCGGCGCGGAGCCTGGCGATCCGGGTGTGCAACTCACCGTCGGCGGGGCGCAGCACGGCGGCGGTGAAGCGGTAGCCGCCCGCTTCGTCGTGCAGGGCGTCGGGCAGGTGCGGCGGCCGGCCCGGCAGGCAGGCGACCGTCTCGGTGAGTTCGGCCGCATCGCCGGGTTCGGCCAGCACGACCTGGTGGGACGCACCGAGCAGGCGCAGCCGTAGCCGGACGTCCCCGGGCAGCGTGACGTCGCGGACGTGCAGCGCAGGACGCTCCGGGCCGCCGAGTAACAGGCTCAGGTCGGCGGCGCAGGTGTCGACGTACGGGGTGTGGAGGCTCACCAGCACCTCAGCTGGCCTCCGGCCCGGCCTGCGGGTAGACCATCACGTCGGCGCGGTGCAACTGCTCGCCCCGGGCGACCTCCCAGCCGGCCTGGCCGTACGCCTCGAAGGAGAGCCGTTCGCCGCCCTGGGCCCGGTAGTCGTGGTATCGAAGGGTGCCACTGGGGTCGAGGCCGGTGCTGCCGGTGGCCGTGAAGCGGGCCTGACCGGACTCCTCCAGGGCGTAGCGGCGGCCGGCGAAGTCGAGGGCGGACGCACCCGGGGTGATCGTGGCGGCCGGCTCGACGGCCCAGAGCACCAGCTCCAGGTCGGGGTCCTCCTCCACGGAGAGCCAGCGCTTGTCGCCCTCGGCGGTGTCCAGCAGGTGCTCGGCCCAGCTCCAGCCGCCCTCATTCAGATGCACCGAGCCCCGGACCGCGTACGACACCCGGCGGATCTCGACGATGTCGCCGGGCTTGAGCCTGCGCGGGTCGCCGCGGAGCGCGTCGCTGTCGGTGTCCCGGAACGGGTCCGCGGGTGCCGCCGGCCGGGCGGCCTTACGGCCCTTGCGCACCGCCACCACCGCAACCACGACCCCGGCGACTCCGATCAGACACCCCAACGTCGTCACCAGGTACGCCACGGGACCGTTCATGCCGACCACCTCCCCAAGTGCGTCGGCGGGAACGGTAACAACCCCGCGCACCTGGAGAAACTCATCATTGTCTGGTGATCTGGCAGCTACGGAGCGTCCTGGTGGGGTGCCGTCCGGGGGCGGAGAACGGGTCGGGCCGACCCCGCCTGCGAGGCGGGATCGGCCCGGGTGCGACGGATCAGGCGGCGGTGACGGTCAACCCTTCCTTCGCGTCGGCCAGGTCGACCTTGACGGTGTCGCCGTCTCGGATCGTCCCGGAGAGCAGGGCCCTGGCGAGTTGGTCTCCGATCGCGGTCTGGACCAGACGACGGAGGGGCCGCGCACCGTAGATCGGGTCGTAGCCGTGCTCGGCCAGCCAGTCCCGGGCGGCATCGGTGATCTCCAGACCCAGCCGGCGATCGGCCAACCGCCGCCGCATCCGCTGCAACTGGATGTCGACGATGGAGCGCAGGTCGTCCCCCCGCAGCGAGGCGAAGACCACCATGTCGTCCAGCCGGTTGAGGAACTCCGGCTTGAAGTGCGACCGGACCACGGCCAGCACGCCCTCGCGGCGCTGCTCGTCGGCGAGCGTCAGGTCGCTGATCACCGACGACCCGAGGTTGGACGTGAGGATCAGGATCGCGTTACGGAAGTCCACTGTGCGGCCCTGGCCGTCGGTGAGCCGGCCGTCGTCGAGCACCTGGAGCAGCACGTCGAAGACGTCCGGGTGAGCCTTCTCCACCTCGTCCAGCAGCACCACGGAGTACGGGCGTCGGCGCACCGCCTCGGTGAGCTGACCGCCCTCGTTGTAACCGACGTAGCCGGGTGGGGCACCGACCAGGCGGGCTACCGAGTGCTTCTCGCCGTACTCGCTCATGTCGATGCGGACCATGGCCCGCTCGTCGTCGAAGAGGAACTCGGCGAGGGCCTTGGCCAGCTCGGTCTTGCCGACGCCGGTGGGGCCGAGGAAGAGGAAGCTGCCGGTCGGGCGGTCCGGGTCGGCGATGCCGGCCCGGGCACGGCGTACCGCGTCGGAGACAGCGCCGACCGCCTCGGTCTGGCCGACCACCCGGCCGCCCAGCGACTCCTCCATCCGCAGCAGCTTGGCCGTCTCACCCTCCAGCAGGCGACCGGCGGGGATGCCGGTCCAGGAGGCGACCACGGCGGCGATGTCGTCCGCGCCGACCTCCTCCTTCAGCATCGCGCCGTCGGCCTGGAGTTGCGCCAGCTCCTCCTCGGCCTGCTTCAGCTCGACCTTCAGGGCGGGAATCCGGCCGTAGCGCAGCTCGGCGGCGCGTTCCAGCTCGCCGTCGCGCTCGGCCCGCTCGGCCTCACCGCCGAGGCGTTCCAGCTCCTCCTTCGCCGTGGAGAGCTTGGTGATGTGGCTCTTCTCCGTCTGCCAGCGCTCGGAGAGCACTGTGAGCTGCTCGCGCTTGTCGGCCAACTCCTTGCGGAGCCGCTCCAACCGCTCGGCCGAGGCAGCGTCCGGCTCCTTGGCCAGGGCCATCTCCTCGATCTCCAACCGGCGGACGGCCCGCTCGATCTCGTCCACCTCGACCGGACGCGAGTCGATCTCCATCCGGAGCCGGGACGCGGACTCGTCGACCAGGTCGATCGCCTTGTCCGGCAGGAACCGGTCGGTGATGTAACGGTCGGACAGCGTCGCGGCGGCCACCAGCGCGGCGTCGGTGATCCGTACGCCGTGGTGCACCTCGTAGCGCTCCTTGAGCCCACGCAGGATGCCGATGGTGTCCTCGATGGTCGGCTCACCGACCAGCACCGGCTGGAAACGGCGCTCCAGCGCCGGGTCCTTCTCGATGTGCTCGCGGTACTCGTCGAGTGTGGTGGCGCCCACCATCCGCAGCTCACCACGGGCCAGCATCGGCTTGAGCATGTTGCCGGCGTCCATCGAGCCCTCGCCCTTGCCGGCGCCGACGACAGTGTGCAGTTCGTCGAGGAACGTGATGACCTGCCCGTTGGAGTTCTTGATCTCCTCCAGGACGGACTTCAGTCGCTCCTCGAACTGGCCACGGTACTGCGCGCCGGCGACCATCGCGCCGAGGTCCAGCGAGATCAGCTTCTTGTCGCGGAGTGATTCGGGCACGTCGCCGGTGACGATCCGCTGGGCCAGGCCCTCGACGATCGCGGTCTTGCCGACGCCGGGCTCGCCGATCAGCACCGGGTTGTTCTTGGTACGCCGGGACAGCACCTGGATGACCCGACGGATCTCGGAGTCCCGGCCGATGACCGGGTCGATCTTGCCGTCGCGGGCGCTGGCGGTGAGGTCGACGCCGTACTTGGTCAGGGCCTGGTAGGTCTGCTCCGGGTCGGCGGTGGTGACCCGACGGTCCCCACCGCGCACGGTCGGGAAGGCGGCTACCAGTGCCTCCTCGGTGGCGCCGACGTTCTTCAGCGCGCCGGACACCGCCCCGCCCACCCGGGCCAGGCCGGCGAGCAGGTGCTCGGTGGACGTGTACTCGTCGCCCAGCGGCCGGGCGATCTGCTCGGCGGCGCCGATGGCGTTCACGAACTCCCGAGCCAACGTCGGCTCGGCGATGCTGGAGCCGCGGGCGGCCGGCAGGTTGTCGACCGCGCGCTGGGCGGCCTGGCGCAGCTCGGTCGGGTCGGCCCCGACGGCGCGCAGCAGACCGGTGGCGGTCGAGCCGTCGGTGTCCAGGAGTGACAGGAGCAGGTGCCAGGGCTCCACCGTGGCGTGGCCACGCTGGTTGGCCAGTGCCACAGCGCCCGTGATGGTTTCGCGGCTCTTGGTGGTGAGTCTTTCGGTGTTCATGGGCTCCCCCGGATCGGCGTTGTCCACTGGGTTGGACACAACCAGAGTTGAGCGTATTCCGCTCAACCTTAGCGCGTGACGCCCATCACTCCCGGCGTCGCCACCGCCAGTCGAACTCCCCGGCCGCCGGGGCCGGGCCGGGCAGCGGGCCCTCGTCCGGCACCGACGACAGGCCCGCCACGAGGACCGCGAGCTGGCGACGGCGCAGCTGGCGGGTCCGTTCCGGATCGGGTACGCGGACCGCGGCGCACGCCTCCAACAACAACCCGAGATCGTGGACGACCGCGTCGGGGCGCAGCCGCCCGCTCGCGTGGGCCCGGTCGACCAGGGCGGCGGCCAACTCACCGGCGCGCACCGCGTCCCGACCCATCTCCTCGGTCGGAGCGAAGGTGCCGGCCAGGTGAACGGTGAGCGAGTGCACGTCGGCGTCGACCACCCGGGCCAGGAAACCGGTAAACGCGGCCCAGTCGTCCGCCTCGGCGAGGGCGGCCTCGGCCTCCGTGACGTACCGGCGCAGCCCGTCGTGGCAGAGCTGGCGCAGCAGGTCCTCCTTACCCGCGTACCGCCGGTAGAGGGCGCTGATGCCGACGCCGGCGCGCTCGGCGACGGCGGCGATCGGGGCCTTCGGGTCGTCGAGGAAGACGGCGCGGGCGGCTTCGAGGATGACCTCGTCGTTGCGGGCGGCCTGGGCGCGGCGACCGCCGAGGGTCTTGCCGGACGTCGGTGACATGCGCTCAGACTAACAGTGGAACGGACCGTTCCGCTCTGCTATGGTGATTGCAGAACGAAACATTCCGTTCCGAAGGAGTTCCGGCATGAGTGACACCGCTGTCCACCCGTTCCGCGCCCAGATCCCGCAGACCGCCCTCGACGACCTGGCCGCCCGGCTGGACCGCACCCACTGGCCCGTCGAACTGCCCGGCGCGGGTGACTCGTACGGGATGAGCAACGACCGGGTGCGGGCCCTCGTCGACAGGTGGCGGGGCGGGTTCGACTGGCGCGCCGTCGAGGCCCGCCTGAACGCCCACCCGCAGTTCGTCACCGAGATCGACGGCGAGCGGATCCACTTCCTGCACGTCCGGTCGTCCCGGCCCGACGCCACCGCGCTGGTGCTCACCCACGGCTGGCCCGGCTCGGTGCTGGAATACCTCGACGTGATCGCCCCGCTCACCGAGCCCACCGACCCGGACGCGCCGGCCTTCCACGTGGTCATCCCGTCGCTGCCCGGCTTCGGCTTCTCCGGCCCGACCCGCAACGCCGGCTGGAACCGGTTCCGCATCGCCCGCGCCTGGGCCGAGCTGATGAACCGCCTGGGGTACGACAGCTACGGCGCGGTCGGCAACGATGCCGGTTCGATGATCGCGCCAGAGCTGGGCCGGATCGATCCGGAGCGGGTGCTCGGCGTACACGTCACCCAGCTCTTCTCGTTCCCCTCCGGCGACCCGGCCGAGTTCGCCGGGCTCTCCGAGGCGGACCAGGCGGCGCTCGGGCACCTCCAGTGGTTCTACGAGAACAAGTTCTCCTTCAACCAGGTGCACAGTCAGCAGCCGCAGACCCTTGCGTTCGGGCTGGCCGACTCACCGGTGGGGCTGCTCGCCTGGAACGCCCAACTCTTCGACGAGGGCCTGGATGCCGACTTCATCCTTGCCAACGTGGCGCTCTACTGGTTCACCGGCACCGCCGCCTCGGCGATGCGGCTCTACTGGGAGGACGCGCACGCCGGCGAGCCGCCGACCGAGCCGACCACCGTCCCGACCGCGCTGGCCATGTTCCCCGGGGACTTCCAGTCCATCCGCCGCTTCGCCGAGCGGGACCACTCGAACATCGTCCGGTGGACGGCGTACGACACCGACATCGAGGGCCGGGGCGACGTCGGCGGTCACTACGCGGCCCACCAGGCCCCCGAGGTGCTGGTCACCGACATCCGCGAGTTCTTCGCCAGCCTCCGCTGACCGCCAGCGTTGATCGACTCGGGTTCCTTGATGTCGCGGTGTCCGGACCACCCGGCGACCGTGCGACTGGGCACCCCGGTGTCGGTGTCGCCGAGCCATACCGTCGACCGGTCGTCGGGCAC
>NZ_JBEZEH010000035.1:0-40004 GCF_040648775.1 Micromonospora sp. NPDC049089 | reverse complement strand
CCACTGCGCCTGGTCGGGGCCCCGGCCGAGTGCTCCCGTCGCTCTGGGACGCCGACGCCGACCGGGCCAGCCGTGCCCGATACGTCGACCTGGCACCCGGCGGTGTCGTCCTGGTCAGCGGCTCATTGCTGCTCGGCGGCGGCCTGCCCTTCGACGTGACCGTCCACCTGGAGTTGTCCCCGGCGGCGCTTCGCCGACGCACCGAAGCGGCCCAGCAGTGGGCGCTGCCGGCCTTCGGCCGGTACGCCGAGGAGGTCGTCCCGGCGAGCTTCGCCGACGTCGTGGTACGCGCCGACGACCCCCGCCGACCAGCGCTCGTGGAGCCCGGCGAAGACGACTGACAACAACCGAGAGTTTGTCGGTTTGCCCGGCCGGTCCGGCGGGTACTCGCCCGGCTCACAGAGCACGGGTGATCGCCCGCGCACCGAACGCGACCGTGACCGGGGCCCCGCGCCGCCGGCACCCGGTTCACCTTGTGCCACAGGCCCAGGAAAGGCAGGCAGCGATGCTCGTCCACGACACGGTCGGTACGGCCCGGTCCCAGACGGAGATCGACCAGATCCGACAGTCGCTCCAGGCGCGCTACGACGAGCTGACCGCGGAGTACGACCAGGCGGTGCTCCAGAGCCAGGTGCTGCGGCTGGTGGAGGTCGGCGACACCGCCGGCGACGACCAGGCCGACAGCGGTACCAAGACGGCCGAGCGGGACACCGCCCAGTCCCTGTTGCGCACCATCCTCGACCGCCGCGCCCAGTACGAGCACGCCCTCGGTCGGCTCGAGGAGGGCACCTACGGCTGGTGCGAGGGCTGCTCGGCGGCGATCCCGGTGGAGCGGCTGGAGATCTTCCCGTCCGCCACCACCTGTGTGACGTGCAAGCAGACTCGCGAGCGGCGGGCGGCCTGAGCCACCCCAGCGGTTGCCGGTCGGTCCCGGACGCGGTGGACTTCAGCCATGGGTGACATCCTCGTGGGCACCGCTTCCTGGACCGACCGCACACTGCTGGACTCGGGGTGGTATCCGCAGACCGCCGACACCCCGGAGAAGCGGCTGGCCTACTACGCCAAGCAGTTCCCGCTGGTCGAAGTGGACGCCACCTACTACTCGCCGCCCGCCGAGGCGACCGCGCGGCTGTGGGCCGAACGCACCCCGGCCGGCTTCACCTTCAACGTCAAGGCGTTCAGCCTGCTGACCGGGCACCCCACCCGGGTCAGCGCGCTCTACAAGGACCTGCGCCCGGAGACCGACAAGAAGAACGTCTACCCCGACGACCTGCCCGCGCAGTCGTACGAGGAGGTGTGGACGCGTTTCCTGTCCGCGCTGGACCCACTGGTCGAGGCCGACAAGTTGGGCGCGCTGCTGTTCCAGTTCCCACCCTGGTTCACCATCAAGCGGGCCAACAAGCAGTACCTGCTGGAGGTGGCGAAGCGCTGCGCGCCGCTGCGCCCGGTGTACGAGTTCCGGCACGCCTCCTGGTTCGACGGCGACAACGCCGACGAGACCCTGGCCTTTCTGCGCGAGCACAAACTGCCGTACGTCTGCGTGGACATGCCGCAGGGCCACCGTTCGTCGCTGCCCCCGGTGCTGGCCGCCACCGCGGACCTCGCGGTCATGCGCTTCCACGGGCACAGCGACAAGTGGACCAGCAAGGACATCCACGAGAAGTTCGGCTACCACTACTCCCAGCGCGAGTTGGCCGACTGGGCGCCGAAGCTGCGCGAGCTCGCCGACGAGGCAGGCCAGACCCACGTGCTCATGAACAACTGCTATAAGGACTATGCAACCACCAACGCGGAGACGTTAAAAGGGCTGCTGAACAGGTAATACAGCGGTCGAGTCTCCGCGTTGGGGTTGTGCACAGCGCTCAGCGTTCCTATAAAGTGCGCGCATGCACGCCGATTTCGCGGTACTGCTCGACTCCTGGGACCTCGCGATGCGTGCCGACGGCTACTCGCCGCGCACCCTCACCAGCTACCGCAAGGCCATGACGCTGCTCGCCGGGTGGCTCGCCGAGCATCACCCTGACACCGGCCCGTCGGACGTGACCCGAGATCAGGTCCGCGCCTGGATCGTCGACCTCCGCGAGCGCACCTCCAACGGCACCGCCCGCAGCTACTTTCCCGGGGTGCGGAACTTCTACCGCTGGGCCCTGGACGAGGGCGAAACAGACACGGACCCCACTCAAGGACTGCGCACCCCACCTCCGAACGATCCACGCACCCCGATCCTGTCCGTCGACCAGGTACGAGCCCTCCTCGCCTCCTGCGACGCCCGCACGTTCCTCGGCCGGCGCGACGCCGCGATCATCTACGTGTTCGTGGACGGGGGCCTGCGGCGGGCGGAGGTTGCCGGGCTCGCGCTCAACGGGGTGGACACCCGGGAACGGATGCTGTTCGTCGAGGGCAAGGGCACCAACCGGTCCGGGCCGCGGCGGCGGGCGGTGCCGCTCGGAGTGAAAGCCACCCGGGCACTGGACCGATACCTGCGGGAGCGCCGAAAGCACCCGTACGCGGAGCTGCCGCAGTTGTGGCTCGGGGACAGGGGGCGGGCCACCCTGGGCAGTGACGGCGTCAAGCGGATGTTGGAGCGCCGCGCCGAGCAGTGCGGCTTCCACCTTCACCCACACATGCTGCGCCACACCTGGGCGAGCGCATTCCGTGAGGCCGGCGGCAACGAGGGTGACCTGATGGTCCTCGGCGGCTGGCGCAACCGCCAGATGCTCGACCGGTACGGAAAGGCCGCAGCGGCGACCCGAGCGCAGGAGGCGTACCGGCGGCTCGCGTTCGGAGACCGCATCTGAGCACAAGCAGAAGCCCCGGCTCCCCTTCGGTGGGGGCCGGGGCTTTGTCGCGTCGGGGGTCAGGCTGTGCGGCGGCGGGTGCCCTGGGCGGGGTAGGTGTCGAGGACTCGCTCCAGCAGGGATGTCAGCAGTGCCTGCTCGGCTGTGTCGATGGGGGAGTTGGTGCCCAGCAGGTAGCTGACCTTGTCGGCGAGGGGGTGCTGGCTGGCGGGCGGGGCGGGCGGGGCGTCCATCTCGTACTCGGATGGCTTTGCTCGGCCGGCGAGGACCCGGAGGTCTTTCATCGTCGTGCCAGGCACCTTCTGGTTGATGACTTCCAGGTTGCCCTCGCCGGGCTGGACCTGGCCCCGGAAGTAGCGACCGAGCGACCCGGTGTCGATGCCTGTGACTTTCGCCAGGCTGGCCTGGTCGTGGGCGACCCCCGCCCGCTTGGCGTGCTCGATCACGTACTTACGGAAACGCTCGTGATCCCAATCGCTGCTCACGTGCATGAAGGTTACGCCATCGTGCATCGGTGCACGAGAGGCGCGATAGATCGCCCCGGGTGCGTGGGCGCGTCCCTGCGCTGGGTGTACGCGTGGGGGAGCGTCTGACCTGCTCGGATGCGCCATGCGTCCTCCTCGATGTCTGGATGCTTGCGTGCATTTCTTTGCCAAGAGTCTTGCATGCATGCGTGCACAGCGCTAGCGTGGATGCATGCACGCAGCCCGTGAGGTTGACCCAAAGATACGGCTCAACGCCGCCGCTTTCACAGACCTACTGAAGCCTCTCGGCTTCGAACACACCGCAGACATCGCCCGCCACCTGGGCGTCGACCCCGGCAACCTGTCGCGGATTCTGCGGGGTCAGGCGGTCAGCGCGGAGTTCATCGCCCGGGTCCGGCTCGCGTACCCCAAGGTCGCTTACGAGCGGCTGTTCCGCGAGGAGTGGTCATGACCGCCAGCTCTCGGCGGCTGCACGCCCAAGCCGCCGCCCACACCCGATGGTCACGCGAAGAGGACCGCCAGGCCGCGACGGGCAAGGCCCGCGCCGCCTTCATCGACCGGTTCGAGCGGGAGGTGGACCCCGAGGGGGTGCTGCCTCCGCAGGAACGAGCCCGTCGCGCCGAGTCCGCCAAGAAGGCGTACTTCGCCCGACTGGCGCTGAGGAGCGCCGCAGCCCGCAAGGCCCGCCGCGCCGCCTGAACCGCCCCGGTGCCCACCCGGGCCCGGAAAAGAACCAGCGCCCCGCATCCCGGCAAGGACATCGCGGAGCGCCAGACCCCAGGGAGTATCGCATGACCTCCACGACCACCGGCTTCACCACCGACCGCCAACAGCTCGCCGAGGTATCCCGCTGGGCTCGCATCCAGGGCTGGCGCGTCGGCGGATGGCGCGGCTACCAAAACGCCCCGTTCGAGGACCAGGCCACCGTCACCGTCCGGGTGAACGAGGCCGGGCTTCAGGTGTGGCGCAAGCCCGCCGGCACCCCGTACTTCACCGGCCAGCCGACCGAGTACCCGGCGGCCACCGTCCGCGAGGCGGTCGACATCCTCGCCGCCGTCGGGATCCTGCCGCCGGTGTTCTCGTCGGCGTACCGGATGGGTCGCAGCGACAGCGCGTTCATCGCGAACGTCGAGACCAACCCGGACCGCAAGTGCGGGATCTGCGGCGCGACGTCGGGCTTGACGCTGATCCCCGGCAACCCGCTGACCGGCACCACGAACCAGTGGCTGTGCCACGACACCTGCAAGGCGATGACCCGATGACCGGCCCGATCAAGGCGGACACCTTCGCCGATCTGCGCATGAAGCTCGACGTCGCCACCGACGCGGAGCTGGCCGCGACCCTGACCGATCTGAATGGGCGCACCGGCGAGATCGCCGCCGAGTGCCGGCTGTTCGTTCAGGCCGAGATCACGCACCGGCAGGCGACGACCGCTCTGGTCGCCGCGATGGCCCCGCCGCACCGCTGGGAGGCGAAGCGATGAGCTACGACCACGGACCCGTCCAGACCTACGAAATCACCTGGAAGTCGGGGCACATCGAGAGCGTCCTGGCCCACCAGGTGTCGTGGCCCCGCCGGGGCATGGCGCTCGTCGCCGCCGGGATGCTGACCGGGCTCGGCGACGACCAGCCGAAGCCGTCGGTCATCCACTTCCACGCGGAGATCGACGGGCACTGGCTGCTGACGCTGTCGGCGCATGAGGACGATATTCAGACCATCCGGCTCGTCACGCAGGCCGAGGTGCTCCCGGGTGGTGCGTCGTGATGGACCTCGGCGACATGCCCGCCCTCACCGCCGGCTTCGCCCACTTCCAGCCCGGCCCGACGGGCACACCGCCCACCGGCCCCGGCACCGGAGACGGCGGACGCCCCGGACCCCAGGTCGTCGACCTCGCCCGGTTGCAGGAGCTGGTCGACGGCACCGACGCCCTGATCGACGGCTGCCGGGCCACCGTCACCGACCTGAGGGCCGCCATGGTCCGCACCCGGGCCGCACGCGGGGAGGTGGCCTGAGATGCCGATCCTCACCTACCACGAGCTGAGCTGCGACCGATGCGGAAACGGCTACCCGGCCTCTCTCGCTGAGACGGGCTTCCTCTTCGGCCTGAAGAAGGGTGCCCAGGAGGCCGGTTGGCAGTTGCCGCCGCCGAGGGGCAAGGGAAGCCGCTCAACGCCGATCCTGTGCCCTCCGTGCAAGACCGAGGTCGGTGCGTGATGGCCCGCCTCCTGCTCGAACTCGCCCTCTTCGCCCTCGCCTTCAAGGCCGGCGGGTGGTGGCTGCGCTGGCGGGGCCTACGCCACCAGATGCGCGCCGCCGCCGTCGCCATCAGCACCCCCACCTACCTGGCCGAGGTGCTCGCCGTGTACCGGCAGCGGCTCCGGGACCTGGTGCGCCTGCCGCGCCTGCCCCGACCGCACTTCCACCTGCCCCGCTTCCACGTCCGGAGGTCCGCGTGAGCCCCGACCCCGCCGCCGTCCGCACCTTCCGTGGCTTCCTCGTCGGCCTCGCCATCGTCGCCCCGATCTGGGCCCTCATCGCCAGGAGCTTCCTGTGACCACCAACGACATCGCCGCCATCCGCCGCCTCGCCAAGCAGCACGCCTCGGCCATCGGCCCCGGTGGCGAGAAGGCGTGGACCGCCGCGCAACTGGCCGCCAAGGCTCCCGCCCTCTGCGACGAGGTCGAGCAGCTGCGCGCCGCCCTCACCAAGTCCCGCGAGCAGGCCGCCAACCTCGCCAACGAGAACGGCCGGCTCGTCGCCGAGAACGCCCGGGTACGGCAGCAGCGCGACGAGGCGCTGGCGAAGGTCGAAACGACGACCGAGGCTGCCGGCGACCCCCTCAACTACCTGATCTGGTCCCAACACCACCGGTCATGGTGGGGGCCGAATCGATCCGGCTACCGCAGCAACCCGGCAGACGCTGGCCGGTACACCCTCGCCGCAGCCGAGGCCGAGATGGGGCGTGGGTGCTCCTGCTGCCTCGTTCCCGAGGTGCCAGTCGCCGCCGCGAAGGTCATCGGAGCGACCGACGTGGCGACCAAAGCCGCTATCACCCAGGCCACCGGATGGGCCATCGCGGCGGGCGAGGGCAACGAGGCGTACGCGCCAAAGGTCGTCACCGTCGAGCTGCCCGCCGAGGTGGCGTCGTGAGCTACGACCTCCGCGACGGCACCGTCCACGCCTGGGCACCCACCAACCCCACCCCACCGGCCACCACCTGGCGGCAACGCCTCACCCAGTGGATCGGGCTCGACGACCAGGCGGCCACCGAACACGTCGGCGCCGACGAAACGTGGACCCCCGCCGACGAACTCGAACCCGGCGACACCGGCCGCCACCACCGCGGCAACGTCCGCCCCGTCGACCGCGGCTACCGGCTCAGCCCCGCCGCCCTGCAACGCGTCACCCGCACCGTCGAGCAGGTGCCCTCCAGCTACGAGGACACCACCGGACTGCTCAACGTGCCCAACGTGCCCGAGCCGCCGCAGACCCGCGAAGAGGTGCTCGCCGAAATCCGCGGCGCGCTCACCGGCCCGACGCCCATCGCCGACGGCATCGCCGGTGTCGCCACCGACGACGAGATCACCCGGTGGGCCGCCGACGGCGCGGACGTCGACGACCAGACACAGAACGGAGACGACCAGTGATCACCACGCTCCCGACCATCCCGATCATCACCCTCGACATCTACAACCAGGACCGCATCGTCGTCGGCCGCATGACCGTCCCCTACGAGCCCATCAGCGACCACCTCGTCATCACCCCCAGCGCCTACCTCAGCGAAGGTGCACCCCGGCTCGCCAGCACCTTCGCCGTCACCCACCTGCCCACCGGACGGCGCATCGGCGCCCGCGCCTGCCTCAACTGCTGCCGCACCGTCGGCCAGCAGCTCGCCGACATCCCCGGCATCGACTGGAACACCACCACCACCGGCGACGACTTCAAGGCGCTGGTCGGCAAGGCCACCTTCAACGAGGTCGCCGCCACCTCCCGCAAGCTCCTGAGCTGCCTGTCCGAGGCGTGCGACGACGAGAGCGAGTGGTGATGGGCAGCCAGCGGCCCGACTGGCAGCAGGGTGCCATCTGCAACCAGGTCGACCCGGAGATTTTCTACCCAGAAAAAGGCGGCACCGCCGAGCCAGCGAAGCGGATCTGCGGCCGGTGCGACGTCAAGACCGAATGCCTGGAGTACGCCCTCGACCGCCGCGAGGAGTTCGGCGTATGGGGCGGCATGTCCGAGAGGGAGCGCCGCGCCGTGAAGCGCGGCCCCCGCGGCGCGTCCGTCCACCCCATCCAGCAGCGTCGCCGGACCGGGCTCGCCGAACACCACCAGACGATCGCCGCGATGCTCGACCGCCCCACCCCCGCCACCTGGACGCAGATCGGCGCAGCCGTCGGGTGGAGCGGCGGAGCCGTCAAGAAGTACTGGCACCGGCAGCAGGCCGCCTCGCAGCAGCAAGAGCAGGAGCTGGCGGCATGACCCCCGTCACCGACCTCCACCCCGACGACCTGGCCGCCCGACTCAGCCTCCGCGCCCTGCTCGTCGAACGCCGCCACGAGCGCGGCCTCAGCCAGGCCCGACTCGCCAAGGCCATGGGACTCAGCCAAACCGCCATCGCCCATGTCGAGAAAGGCACCAACTGGCACCTGCTGGTGCTCCAGCGCTACGCCCACGCCGTCAACCTGCGCATCGTCGCCTACCCCGACGCGCTCCCCGGCGTCGGCACCATCCACGACCCCACCGCCGACGTCTTCCGACCGTCCGACCCGGAGCGCGCCCATCGGTGGGACCAGGCGAACCTCATCGGCAACCTCGGCGCCGCCCGCCGCGCCGTCGGCCTCACCCAGGCCGTTGTCGCCGAACGGCTCGACCTCACGGAACGGGCCGTCAGCAACTACGAGCACACCAAGACAGGCGTGGTCCTCATCAGCCCGCAGCGGTACTGCCGGGCCCTCGGCGGTGCCCTCGCCATCGAGGTCGAAGACCTGGCCGCGCTGGAGGTGGCGGCGTGAAGGCCGGCACCTGGGCGGACATCGGCGCCGCCACCCACGCCGCCCTCAACGGCGGCCAGCCCTGCGCCGGTGGTTGCCGGTGGCCCGTCGACCCCGCCGCCACCGCCGGCCCCGACGGCACCCCCGGCGTCTACGACCGACACCCCGGGTGTGAGCCCGGCGGACAACCACTCCGGCTCATCAGGGGAGGCAAGCGGTGAACACCTGCGTCACCTGCGAACTGCCCGAAGACCAGTGGCCGCCCTTCGATCCGCTGTTCGCCGCCGGCAGCCACCAGTGCCCGGACTGCAAGCGGGTCGACCTCAACGAGCAGGCCACCCGCCAGAACCCCCAGAAGTGAGAGACACCGTGAACTTCACCTTCGCACCCGCCACCAAAGCCCAAGCCAAAGCCCGGCTCGCGTTCGCCGGCCCGTCCGGCAGCGGCAAGACCTACACCAGCCTCGTCACCGCCACCGCCCTCGGCGGACGCATCGCCGTCATCGACACCGAACGGGGCAGCGCCGCCAAGTACGCCGACCTGTTCACCTTCGACACCCTCGCCATGCACACCTACGACCCCCGCGACCTCGTCAAGGCCCTCGCCGCCGCCGGTGGTGCCGGCTACGACGTGGTCATCGTCGACAGCCTGTCGCACTTCTGGATGGGCACCGGCGGCATGTTGGAGCAGGTCGACCAGGCCGCCAAGCGCTCCGGCGGCGGCAACACCTTCGCCGGGTGGAAAGAGGCCCGACCCATGGAGCGGGCCATGGTCGACGCGCTGCTGGCCTACCCGGGTCACGTCATCGTCACCATGCGCACCAAGACCGAGTACGTGGTCGAGGAGAACGACCGCGGCAAGAAGATCCCCCGGAAGATCGGCACCAAGCCGGAGCAGCGCGACGGCATCGAGTACGAGTTCGACATCGTCGGTGACCTCGACCTGGAGAACACGCTCATCGTCGCCAAGTCCCGCTGCAAGGGACTCGCGAAGGCGGTCATCCGGGAGCCCGACGGCGACTTCGGCGGCACCATCCTCGCCTGGCTGTCCGACGGCACCGACCCCGGCATGACCGTCTCCGAGGTGCGCCGCAAGGCCCTCGACCCGGCCACCACGTTCGAGGAACTGGGCCAGCTGTACAAGGCCGAAGAGCAGATCGGCCGCCTCGGCGCCGCCGTCGAGGACGAGGACGGCAACTCCACCACCCTCGGCGCGCTGCTGGCCCGCCTGGGAAACGCCCGCAAGGCCGCGGCGTGATCCGCCCCGTCGACGAGCAGCGATCCGACCAGCGCTGCCCGAAGTGCAGCAAGGCGCTGACCGTCGAGCCCGCCGACGGGGCTTCCAACACCACCCAGCACCACTGCCTGCACTGCGGCTACCGCGAGACGGTCCGGGCCCCGAGGTCCGAGCGGATCACCCGCAGTGAGGTCCGCCGGCTCGTCCGCGCGTCGCGCCGGCTGCTGCTCGGCCCGTCCTGCTACGGCCGCCGGCACCGCCACTGCACCGCCACCAACTGCGAATGCCCCTGCCACATCAACAGCCAGAAAGGCCAGTCATGACGGACACCATCATCACGGTCGTCGGGAACCTGACCGATGACCCCGAGCTGAAGTTCCTGCCCTCCGGCGTGGGCCTGGCGAAGTTCCGCCTCGCCTCCACCCCGCGGGTCAAGGACAAGGACAGCGGCGAGTGGAAAGACGGCGAGGCGCTGTTCCTGAGCTGCACCGCCTTCCGGCAGATGGCCGAAAACATCGCTGAGTCCCTCCAGCGCGGCGCCCGCGTCGTCGTCCAGGGCCGGCTCAAGCAGCGGTCGTACGAGAAGGACGGCGAGAAGCGCACGGTCTACGAGCTGGACGTCGAAGAGGTCGGCCCGAGCCTGCGCTACGCCACCGCCCAGGTCAAAAAGATGGGCCGCGCGAGCCAGGGCCAGGCACCCACCCGCAGTGACGACCCCTGGGGTTCGCCCGCACCGGCCGCCGGCTCCTTAGAAGACCCGCCCTTCTGATCCGGCTCGCCGGAGTCCCGCATCGGCACCTGTCGGTGCAGGGCTCCGACCATCCGGCACCACCCACGACCGCAGACACATCCAGGGGGGACCTGATGACCAGCACCACCCCAAGCGCCGACGAGGTCCGCGCCCTGCCCCACACGCCGGCCGCCGGCCGCGCGCTCACCGCCCTTGCCAGCGGGCAAGAGACGTTCACCCGCGCCCAGGTGGCCTACCTGATGGCCCTCGCCTTCCAGGTCGGCATCGACGCCGCCGAGCAGCCGGACACCGACGACCCCGCGCTGTGGAACCTCGCCTACGAAGCCGGCTACATCAACGGCAACGACGACGGCGAAGAGCGCACCCTCGCCGAGGTCTGGGAAGGGCTGCGGTACGGGTTCAGCGGGCCACGCCGGGCCGCCAAGGACGGCGTACGCGGCAACCTCACCGCCGCCGATGCCCTCTGGTGGCACCACCGGGCCGTCGAGCAGCGCGACGCCAGACGGGCCGCCGACCGGGCCGAGCACCGCGAGGGCGACTTCCCCGGCGGATGCCTGGGCATCGACTGGGAGACCGGGCGGCCCGTCCGTCACCTGGGAGTGGCGGCATGACGGCCGAACGCCACCTCACCGCAGTCGGCAAGCCCGAAACCGACACCGCACGGCGAGCACGCGAAACCCACGAACGGCACCTCGCCAAGCAGGCCGAAAAGATCGAACGCGCCCGCAAGGCCGAACACCGCCGCGCCGAGATCAAGGCCCGCGCCGACCAACTCGCCGCCAACGGCCAACCCCGCGTCCTGCTCGACACCGACCCGGCGGCTATCCGCGCCATCGCCACCGCACTCGACGACGGCGCGGTCCCCGACACCTACGTCAGGGCCGGCAGCGTCGTGGTCGTCGAAACCCCGTCCGGCGCCATCGCCACCGACGACGACCCGGCGCAGATCATCACCATCGTCGACCAGACCCGCCTCGCGCGGCTGCTCGCCGATCACACCTTCACCTACGAGCTGGTCAAGGAGAAGCTCGCCGACGGCGACAGCGCACTCGTCGAGACCGAGGCCACCCCGAAAGGCCACGTCGCCGCCGCCGCCCTGTCGTCGGCGCACTGGCCGAAGCTGGCACCGCTCAACGGCATCGTCACCACTCCGGTGTTCCGGCCGGACGACGGCAGCCTGGTGCAGGAGCCCGGCTACGACCCGGCCACCGGGCTGATCTACGCGCCGAAGCTGCCCCTGCCGGTCGTGCCCGAACGACCCACCGATGAGGAACTCGCCGCCGCGCGAACGTTCGTCTTCGACGAGCTGCTCGTCGACTTCCCCTGGGTCGGGCCATCGCGCGCCAACTACCTGGGGATGCTCGTCGCTCCGCTGCTGCGCCCCTTCCTCGGCGGGGTGCCCGTCCCGCTCGCCGCGGTCGACGCCACCTCACCGGCCACAGGTAAGAGCCTGCTCACCACGATCATGACGAGGGTCTACTCCGGCTACACCCGGCCCTGGGTCGGCGACGACGTCGAACTGCGGAAGGTCATCACCTCGATCCTCGTCGACAAGGGCGGCGCCGTCGTCTGCCTCGACAACGTCGGCAAGGCCGAGACCGTCGACCAGCCCACCCTCGCCGCGCTGCTCACCGCAACCGTCTGGTCCGACCGGATCCTCGGGGTGTCCACTACGGTGCGGGTGCCCAACGACCGGGTCTGGTTCGTCACCGGCAACAGCCTCTCCATCGGCGGTGACCTCGCCTCCCGCACCGTCCTCATCCGCCTCGACGCGAAGATGCCCGACCCGGCCATGCGCCCACCGTCGCGGTTCGTCCTCGGCGACCTGGAGGAATGGCTCGGCGACCCCATCAACCGGGCCACCGTCCTCTACCACCTGCTCATCCTGGTGCGCGGTTGGATCGTCTCCGGCGCCAACCGCATCGAGACACCGATGCGCAGCTTCACCCCCTGGGCGTCGGCGACCGCCGGGTTCCTCGGCTGGCTGGACGAGCCCGGGTTCATGACCAACCGGGGCAGCCTCCACGAAGTCGACGAAGAGGAAGCCCAGTACGGGGCGTTCTACTCCCGGTGGCATGAGCTGTACGGCACCAACGAGGTCACCGCCAAGCAGCTGTACGACTCGACGACGCCGAGCATCGTCGATGGCCGGGACTGGAAGGGCACGTTCCTGGTCCGCCGCAAGGACGGGCAGCCACCGTCGGCGGTCGGCCTGGGCAAGATGCTCGCCTCCGAGCGTGGCCGCTACCGCGGTGGGTTCCGGCTCAACGGCTTCTACGACACGGACACGAAGGTCTGGTCGTACTCGGTGACTCCAAAGTCCGATGGCGTTCCGGAGGGGGCGCAGTGACGCCGGCCGGCGGTTCACGGGGGATAGGCGAGACCTATCCCCGGCTATCCCCCGTGAATTCCGGGGGTGCTACGGGGGATAGAAAGCCAAGATCGTCCTACCCCCCGGAAAGATCCACACACGAATGCCCAGATCAGACGCACAAATCCATCGACGTTACGGGTGATCCGGGTGATAGAACCGCGTTTTTAACCACCCGGGACGTGCGCGAAGAAAAAACTCACGGTCGCAACACCCCATGTGACCCCATGTGTCCGCATATAGACCAGGAGTTTTTTTACGCGCACCCCGTAGAGGGCCAAAACCAACCCCCGTATCACCCGGATCACCCGTGCGGTCGATGCATTTGCGCCCCTGACCAGCGCAACCACACGGGAAGTGGCTCTGACCTATCCCCCGTGAGCGTCGAAACCATCCCCGGAGAGCCCGAGCCCGTCGGTCCTCTTGCCGAGCAGTTCCTCGACCACCTCGCAGCGCAAGACGCCGACCTCGCCGACCGCCGCCGGGACGCCCTGCGCCGACTCGGCCGCGCCAACACCACCAACCCACTCGTCCGCCGCCAGCCCTGAGGAGCCCGCCATGACCCAGCCCAACCAGCCCCGCATCGTCGGACTCGACCTGTCCATTACCGCCACAGGCGTCGCCGCCCACGACGGCACCACTCGCACGATCAAGCCCGGCAGCAACGGCGACCGACGACTCGTCGAGATCCGCGACTGCGTCGGCCTCGTCGTCGGTGGTGCGATCGACCTGGTTGTCATCGAGGACCTGCCGACCCACGCCAAGGCCGCCGGCATCACCGGCATGGTCCACGGGGCCGTCCGATCCGCCCTCATCCTCTGGGGCATCCCGTACGTCCTCGTCACCCCTGCCTCGCTGAAGAAGTACGCGACCGGCAAGGGCAACAGCGGCAAGCCCGAGATGGCCGTCGCCGCGTTCAAGCGGGCCGGGCGGGAGTTCGCCGACGACAACCAGTGCGACGCGTTCTGGCTGCGGGCGATGGGCCTGGAGTACCTCGGGCACCCGATCGCCGAGATGCCCGCCGCCCAGCGCGCTGCGCTCGCCGCGGTGAAGTGGCCGCAACTGTCCATGGCGGTGGCGGCATGACCGGCCGCTGGGAAACCCTCACCGCCGACCAGCAGGCCGCCGTCCTCACGAACCTTCGCGGCTGGCTCGACCTCGGCCACGACCCGCTACTCCGCAGTGCCATCGCCGTTCTCGACGGCGACCCTCACCCGGACTGCGGCCACGAGTGGCACGGCGCCGACGGCGGGCCGTGCCCCGGCTGCGGTTGGGACTCCCACCCCATCCCCGACAGGCCCACCGCGACGATCGTGCTGGACGGATTCCCCGACGTGCCGCCGCTGGTGGTGCCGTACCAGGCCGGACGGCACGCCGACACCCACACCAACAACCTGCCCACGGAGGTGGCGTCGTGACCAGGCCCCGGATCCTCGACCTGTTCTGCTGCGAGGGCGGCACCAGCATGGGCTACCACCTGGCCGGCTTCGACGTGGTGGGTGTCGACAAGGAGCCCCAGCCCCGCTACCCGTTCGAGTTCCACCAGGCCGACGCGTTCGACTACCTCGCCGCCCACTGGCAGGAGTTCGACGCCATCGCCGCCAGCCCCATCTGCCAGACCTGGTCGCGGGCCACCGAATGGCGGGGCAGCCGCGACAACCACCCCGACCTGCTCACACCGATGCTCGCCGCCCTCGGCGAACTGCCCGTGCCGTGGGTCGTGGAGAACGTGCCCGAGGCCGCCACCGATGGGCCGCTGCGCCCCGACTACCTGCTCTGCGGCACCCAGTTCGGCCTGCGGGTGAAGCGGCACCGGGTGTTCCAGCGAGGCAACTGGACCGGCTTCGAACTGCTGCCCCCGTGCCAGTGCTACCGCAACCCGAACCTGCTCGCGTTCGAGCACAAGGGTGAGCGCGCGTTCGCCGACGCGCTCGGGTGCGAGTGGATGACCAACCTCGGCGGCCGGCAGGCCATCCCGCCGGCGTACACGGAACACATCGGCCGCCAACTACTGGCGTACCTCGGCGCCGACCAGGTGGCAGCGGCATGACCGCCGATACCCGCAGAAGCACCGCTTTGGAGGCACGGATGGATCAAGAGCCGACCTGCCGCACGTGCGGGCCGACCACGACCGAGCCGCATCCCCGGAAAGCGGGCGTCGTCAGGTGCGCCAACTGCAAGACCCACATCGACCGCCGGCAACCCGGATAACTCCCAACCTTCGGCTTGATCGACTAGGAGAAGTCAGTGTCAGCTCAGACCGGCACGCCGGGCCACCGACCGGACCGCCATCGCGGACCATCGGTCGGCCCGGCGCGGCTTGAGTCCGGCAGCGTCCAGCGCGGCGGCGATCTCGCGGTACGACTCCTTGGCCTTCCGGCGGCGCACGATCTCGTCACGGGCCGCCTGCTCGGCCGGGTTGGGTGCGGCGTCCCGCTCGCGTCCCTTGCCCTCACCGTGGAGCCCGTAGGCGTACTGACCGACCGCGTGCCGGCCCGCCTCGGCCTTCGCCTTCCGGCCGTCGCGCATCCGCTTCACGATCATGCGGCGCTCCAGTCCGGCGAACACCCCGGCCATCTCACGCATGGCGGTGCGCATCGGGTCGTCGGGGTCGTCGCGCAGCACCTCGCCGCCGTCGACCGCGAACATCGACCCGCCGTAGCGCCACACCAGCGCGAGGGTCGCCTCCTGGACGGTGACGGCGCGGGCCAGCCGGTCGAGGCGCGGGACGACGAGTCCCTCGGCGGTGCGCTTCTCGATGTCGTAGAGGGCGGCGGACAGGCCGGGCCGGTCGGCGGCGTCCTTGGCTCCGGAGATCCCGGCGTCGGTGTGCAGGGCGACGAGCTTGTGCCCGTTGGCCCGGCACCACGACCGGACGGCCTTCTCCTGGACGTTGAGCCCGAACCCGTCCATCTGCGACTCGGTGCTGACTCGGAGGTATCCGGTGAGCTTCATAGTGCCCCTGACCTGCGGTGTAAACGAGACTCCAGATTAGTTTACAATGGACGTGTGGACGAGAGCCCCGTAGAGCCTGTTCTGAGTGAGGCTCACGGCCTCCCGCCCCAGCCAATCATCGACGCCATCGACGCCCTGACGGCACTTCATGGCGGAGCCCAGTGCGGACGGCCGACCAGGCGCGGATCTGCGTGCAGACAACTCCGGGCCCGGTTCAGCCTCGCCTGCCCAGTCCATTCGACGGCCGAGGAGACGGCGGCCAGGTTGGCCGAGACAGCTCGGCTCACCGCGATGGTCGACGAGTGGCGCGCTGGCCTGACGCCCGCCTGCCATGACTGGCCCGTGACCGACGAGGACCGCACCGCCGTGGCGCAACTGCCGGCGCTGCCTGACGACGAACTCGCGGCAGCCCGCCACGTGCACGACCTGATCTATCGATGGCAGCGCGGACGCTGCGCCGTCTGCGGCGGTGGTCGCAGCGGAGAACTAGTGCTCGACCACGACCACGTCACCGCGCTGGTTAGGGGCTGGCTCTGCCGTGGATGCAACGTCAGCGAGGCGCACAGCGACGGCGGCAACTTCGCGAAGTACCGAGACCGGCCGCCGGCCGTGATGCTCGGCGTCACCGCCCGCTATGTCGACCCCTGGTACGGGCTGGCTGAGCCTCGGGAATCGCACGCCCAGTGGTTCGCCCGCGCCCTGGAGAACGAGCCGCCGCCCGTCACCTGACCGACGACACCACCGCGCCGCGCTGAGCGGCACCAACGAGGAAGGACAACGACCATGACCAAGACAGACCGAGGATTCATCGTCTTCCCCGACGGTCGCATGGACGAGATCACCGAGGACGACCAGACGTACACCTGGACCGTCCCGGGGCTCTACGACGAACTGGCCTTCGCTGGCTACGCCCGCACCTCCGACACCGACGTGCGGACCTATGACGGCTGCATCGACCTCCGCACTGACGGCGAGACGGTCACCGTCTTCACCACCGGCCCCGCACCCCGCGAGCACGTCCTGGCGGCCGAGGTCGCCGAGGTGTTCCTGCGGTGGTACCGCGACAACGCCGAGACCGAGACCCCGTAAACGCCGGTGGGCCAGGAAGCCCGCGAAAGCTCCTGGCCCACCCTGGACACCCCGTAGGACGCCCGCGCTGATCACCGGCCAGCCTACAACCCGGGAGACGAACGCCATGGACAGCGGAAAACATCCCACCTGGACGTGTGGCGCGTTCCAGCCCACTCCACCCCAAGGCGCGGAGCCGTACCGCTGCACCGAGCCGTACGACCACGCCAGCGACAACCACCGGGCGGTCATCGACGGCGAAGTCGTCGCCACGTGGCCCCGCAAGACGGGCTGACCCCGCAAACGGCGAAGGCCCAGGAGTTGGCGCTCCTGGGCCACGCACCCGGCCCGAAGGCACTGGCGTATCGCACCGGCCAGCCTACAAGGGGGGGGACCCGAACCATGACGATCCTCTGCGTCGCCGCGCACTGCGGCATACCGCACCACCACACCGACGACTGCCCGGACCCCGAGGCATGCCGTGGGTGCCTGCCCCGACTGGCCGCCGACGGGCTGCGCCTGTGCGAGGTGGACACCCGCCGCATCGCCGAAGACGCCCGCACCGCCGCCCGACTCCACGACGACCTGGCGCTGCGGCTCATGCCCGGAGGTCGCGGCGGCGAGAAGGTGGCCACGTCCAGCACCGGTGCGCCCACCGTGGACGGTGACGTGGTGGAGGCCCGCAGCGCGATCCGAGCAACCCTCGTAGCCCTGGTGCGGACCATCGCCGATGAAAGGGGCTCTCATTTGCCCGCTGACGCCATAACAGCGCTCGGTGCATACGTGGCCCACCACTCGGTATGGCTGGCCGCTCACGGGGCCGCTGACGAGCACGCGCGGGATCTGCGGGACATCGCCTCCGACCCGCGCACCCGACGCCTCGCCTACCCCGCCGGCACCGACCGGCTCTACATCGGCGACTGCCCGCTCATCGTCACCGACCTCGACGGCGTGGAGTCCGTCTGCGGCACCCGCGTCTACCAGTACGGGGAGCGGCAGCTCATCGGGTGCGACGGGTGCGGCACCGACGAGACCGTCGAGTGGTGGCAGCGGCAGATCGTGGGCGACGCCACCGCCACGGTGGACGCGTACGCCGGGGCTGCTGACCTGGCGCTGCGGCATCACCGGCCGGTTGATCCGGCGCTGCTGCGGAAGTGGGCGTCGCTGGAGGCGCGCAAGGCCGAGCGCAACGAGGCGTACCTGCCGCGCATCAACCGGTGTGGGAAGGACGAGCGGGGCCGGACCCTGTACGACCTGAATGAGCTGCGCGAGTACGCGGAGCGGGTGTGGGCTCCGGTGGCCGCGTGATGGGAGGATGAGCTGCATGGTGTCCGGTGAGATCGACCGCGTTGAGCGACGGATACGCCGTGTGCTCGGCATGACGGTGGCGCTGGTCCCGGTCGTCCTTGCGCTGCTGGTCGTGTTAGTCGTGATGCTGGCTCGCACGACATAGCGCGTGACCAGCGCGCCAGCTTGACACTGATCGTTCACACCCCGATTCTTAGGGTGGCTGAAATGCGATAGCGCCACACGACCTCGAAGCCCCGCCAGTGCCCCCGCACGGTGGGGCTTCGTCGTACCCGGGGGCGGGTGAGCGGGCAGGTTGGCTGTGGCGGACAGCCTGCCCGCACCGCCCCGCACGGAGGCCACCGATGCCAAAGGCCATGCGCGTCTGCTCTCGACCAGGCTGCCCCAACCTCACACCGAAGCCGGGCCTATGCGCCACGGACAGACAAGAGGCAGACCGTCGGCGAGGCAGCAGACAGCAACGCGGATACGACAGGGCACACGAGCTACGGCGCGACGCCCTGCTCAGGCAGTGGATACCAGGCAGCCCATGCCCTGTGTGTGAGCAGCCCATGCTGCCCGGCCAAGAGCTGGACGCAGGGCACAGCGTGGACCTACGCAACAACCCCAATGCCAAGGCCGATCGGCTTGAGCACGCCACGTGCAACCGAGGATGGCGCCGGGCAACCTCACGGTGAGTGACCGAAGGGTGGGGGGTGACCCCCAAAGCCCCAGGTCACAGGACCGCCGGGGAGGTGAGCCGGTGGTTTGCCAGGTTCAAACCGGTTCCAAGGTCCAAAGCCGTCACGCAAGGTGACGGCCACCCGATGCCGCGCAAGGCGGCTGAGGAGATGATCGACGATGGGCAGTGGAGGCGCGCGGGCCCGATCGGGCCCTGCCCCCGACCCGAACGCGCTGCGGCGTGAGCGGGACCAGGGCGAGTGGACGATCCTCCCGGCGTCCGGGCGCACCGGAGAGCCGCCGGCGTGGCCGCTGGCCGGGCAATCCGACCGCGAGGCCGAGCTGTGGGCCAAGCTGTGGGCGAAGCCGCAGGCGCTGATGTGGCAGCGCTACGGCCAGGAGCTTGAGGTCGCGCTGCACGTGCGGAACCTGGCCCTGGTGGAGATGCCCGGCACCCCGGTGAACCTGGGGACGCTGGTCCGCCAGCAGCAGGACTCGCTAGGGCTGACGACTCCAGGGATGCGCGCCAACCGGTGGCGGATTCCTGGCGACGAGGTGGCGCAGAGGCGCGGCGACCGTGCGGCAGACGTGGCTCCCGCCCGGCCTGCCGCACGTGACCGGCTGCGGGGTATCGCCGGTGGGAAGGGTGCGTGAGGATCAGCCGCTGTTGGTCGCCCTGGATTGGATCCCGCGTCACTGTGTGATCCCTGACGGGTTCCGCCGCGGCCGTCCGTTCAACCCGTACGACTACCAGTTCGAGTACCTGGCGAGCTTCTACTTGGTGAAGGGTTCCGCCCGGTGGGTGCCGGCGGATCCAATCCTGGGTTCGGCGTTCGTGTACCGGCGTGGCCTGCTCGTGGACCCGCAGAAGAAGGGCAAGAGCCCACTGGCTGCCGGGCACATCTGTTTGGAGGGCGTTGGTCCCGCGCTGTTCGCCGGATGGGCCGGAAAGGACGACGGGTTCGCCTGCGTTGACCACGGCTGCGGCTGCGGGTGGGAGTACCCGTACCAGCCTGGCGAGCCGATGGGGATGCCCTGGCCGACGCCGCTGATCCAGATCACGGCCCTGTCTGAGGAGCAGACGGATAACGTCTACGATGCTCTGCGGCCGATGATCGAGTTGGGCCCGCTGGCGGATCTGATCCCGAAGACGGGTGAGGAGTTCATCCGCCTGCCGGGCGGCGGCCGAATCGACACGGTGACCTCGTCGGCGCAGTCGCGGCTGGGTCAGCGGGTGACGTTCGTGCCGCAGGACGAGGTCGGTTTGTGGACGGCCGGCAACCGGATGACGAAGGTTGCCGACACCCAGTACCGCGGACTCGCGGGCATGGGCGGCCGGGCCAGCCTGACGACGAACGCATGGGATCCGGCGGAACGCTCGGTGGCGCAGCAGCAGTACGAGTCGCAGGCCACGGACATCTACCGCCAGTTCCGGCAGCCGCCGGCGAACCTGTCGTACCGCAACAAGGTGGAGCGGCGCCGCATCCACCGGTTCGTGTACGCGGAGGCGCTGCGGGAGAACGGCGGCCACATCGACCTCGACAGCATTGAGGCTGAGGCCGCGGACATGCTGGAGCGCGACCCGGCGCAGGCGGAGCGGTTCTTCGGCAACCGCCTGGTGTACGGGCAGGGCTCATGGCTGCGTGAGGGGCTGTGGGAGTCGCGGAAGCGGCAGGTGGCGGCGTGAAGATCCGCGCGTGCCTCGGCTTCGACGGCAGCCTCAACAACGACTGGACGGCGCTCCGAGCGGAGACGATCGACGGCTTCCAGTTCACCCCGAGGTACGGGCCGGACCGGCGTCCGACGTTCTGGGATCCAGCCCAGTGGGGTGGCGAGATCCCCCGCGGTGAGGTCCGCGCGGCGGTGGATGAGCTGTTCACCGAGTACGAGGTCGAACGGTCGTACTGGGACCCGGAGGACTGGGATTCCGAGATCGACGACTTCGCGCTGCGGTACGGCGAGCGCCGGGTGATCGTGTGGCGCACGAACCGGGTGACGCAGATGTACGAGGCGATCCGCCGCATGGAGACGGACCTGATCACGGGTGCGATCACCCACGACGGGTGCAAGACCACCGCGCTGCACGTGGCGAACGCGCGGAAGGTCGCGAAGCCGGGGCAGAAGTACGTGCTGGGCAAGCCAGCCGACCATCAGAAGATCGACCTGGCGATGGCGTCGGTCCTCGCCCACGAGGCGGCGGCTGACGCCCGTGCCGCCGGCTGGTCGTCCGAGCCCGAAGACAACCGAGTGGTCGTGTTCCGATGAGCTGAAGGGGGTCCCGTGGCGCTCAGCGATGACGAGCGGGAAACCCTCGGCCGGCTGGAGTTGCAGTTGCTGCGTACGCAGCGCCGCAACCGTCGGCTGGACGCGTACTACAACGGCGAGCAGCGCCTGGAGCAGCTCGGCCTGGCGGTCCCGCCGGAGCTGGAGCGGTTCCTGACGATCGTCGCCTGGCCGGGCACCTACGCCGACGCGGTGGAGGAGCGCATCGACCTGGAGGGCTTCCGGCTCCCGGGCACGACGGACGCGGACGATGATCTGTGGCGGATTTGGCAGGCCAACGGCCTCGACGAGGAGTCGCAGCTTGCCCACCTCGACGCGCTGGTGCTGGGCCGCTCGTTCATTGTGGTCGGCGCTGGCGATGACACCCCGGACGCCCCGTCTGCTGAGGATGGCGACGGGGACCGGGACCCGGCGATTCCGCTGGTGACGGTGGAGTCGGCGAACGAGGTCAACGTCGAGCTGGACCCGCGTACCCGCCGGGTGGTGGCTGCGGCGAAGTCGTACCAGGACGGCACGGTGCGCCGGGCGACGCTGTATCTGCCGGACGTCACGGTGTGGCTGGAGAGGCAGAACGCCCGCTGGGTGGAGTTGGACCGCGACCAGCACGACCTGGGCGTGGTCCCGGTGGTGCCGATCGTGAACCGGCCGCGGCTGTCCCGCCGCGAGGGCCGTAGCCAGTTCGAGCGGGTCATCGGCCTGACGGACGCCGCCGCCCGGGCGCTGACGAACGCGCAGCTCGCGACGGAGATCATGGCGATTCCGCAGCGGTACGTGCTGGGCGCAACCAAGGGCGACTTCGTCGACAAGGACGGTAACCAGCTCACCGCGTGGGAGTCGTACTTCGGCGCGATCTGGGCCCTCGCCAACAAGGACGGGAAGGTTGGCTCGTTTGACGCGGCCGATCTGTCGAACTTCAAGGTGATCGTCGACCATTACGCCTCTCTGGTGGCGGGCGTGACTGGTCTGCCAATGCGGTTCTTAGGCCAGTCGACGACGAACCCGCCGAGCGCGGAGGGCATCCGCGCCGACGAGTCCCGCCTGATCAAGACGTGCGAGCGGTTCCACCGCGGCACGGGCGGGTCATGGGAGATGGCGATGCGGATCGTGCGCCGGATTCTCGACGGCAAGTGGAACCCCGAACTGACGCAGTTGGAGACGCTGTGGCGTGACCCTGCGACCCCGACGCGGGCGCAGCAGGCTGACGCGGCGGTGAAGCTGGTCGGCGCTGGGATCCTGCCGGTTGAAGCGGCGTGGGAGGACATGGGCTACTCGGCTCCGCGTCGGACGAAGCTGAAGGCTCTCCGGGACGCTGAGCGGGCTGCCGACCCGATGCTGGAGATAGCTCGGGCGCTGCCGACGCAGCAGGCGGGCGTACCAGCTGAGGCTGGTGCTGTCGATGCCCTCGCTGGTTGAGGTCGCCCGGGAGCACGCTCGGGCGCGGCGCCGGTTCGCGCAGGTGGCCGCCCATGAGGCCGCCAGGTTGTGGGGCCAGGTCGATCCGGCCCGGATCGGCGGGTCGTGGATGCCGCTGCTGGCTCGATTGCTGGTCCTGCTCACCGGTGCCCAGCAGGCTGCGGCGGGCCGGGCGGACAGCTACCTCGACGAGGTGCTCGCCGCCCAGGATGCGCCGGCCGACCGCTCAGGCCGGGTCATGGCGGCCTCGCTGGCCGGGGTCGCTTCGGACGGCCGGGATCTGGTCGACCTGCTGTATCAGCCGGTGATCGGGTCGTTGACGGCTATCCGTCGTGGCGTGACACCGGATCGGGCCCTGGCGGGTGGCGCGCTCAGGCTGGACATGATCGTGCGGACGCAGGTCGCGGACGCCGGTCGGGTCGCTGACCAGGTGGCGTTGACGGCTCGGCCGGCGGCGACGGGGTACGTCCGGATGCTGGTCGGCGGCGGGTGTTCCCGCTGCGCGATCCTGGCTGGCCGCCGGTACGCGTTCAATGCCGGGTTCGATCGGCACCCACGGTGCGACTGCGTGCACGTGCCGGCGCGTGAGGACACTGCCGACGAGGTCATGACGGACCCGAAGGCGTACTTCGCGAGCCTGTCGGCCGCTGAGCAGGACCGTCAGTTCACGAAGGCTGGCGCAGCGGCGATCCGCCTTGGTGCGGACATCGGGCAGGTCGTCAACGCCCGCCGTGGCGCTCGCGGTCTGCTGACGGCCGGCGCCCGGGTGACCGGTGATGAGGCGCGGATGCTGCGCGGCGGTCGGTCACGTGGGCGCCTGGAAGCGGTCGACGTGTACGGCCGCCAGCTGTACATCACCAGCGAGGGCGTGACCGTCCGGGGTGTGGCCGGCAAGCGGCTGGGTGTCCGGGAGACGGGCGAGAAGGTGGCCAGTGGCCGGTACCGCTCGGCGAAGACGCCCCGCCTGATGCCCGAGTCGATCCTTCAGATCGCCGGTGACGACCGAGCGGAAGCCCAGCGCCTGCTGAGGCGCTTCGGCTACCTCACGGATTGAGACTTCCCCACGCGCAAGGCGTCGGGGCCGACCCCGCAACGGAGTCACGAATGAGGATCCACTTGCCGGCTTTCGGGCCGGATCTGCCCATCCACCCTCGTACCGGGCTGACCGCTCTGGGGCTGCGCCGCAATGGCCAGCCGATCTGGCCGGTCCGTGGCGCCTCCCCGGATGACCCGGGCGAGGTCGAGCCGGGTGGTGAGGGTGACGACCCGGAGGTTCCTCCGGGTACCGGTGACGCCGGTAAGCAGGCGATCGACCGGATGAAGTCAGAACGCAACGCGGCTCGCAAGGAGCTGCGCGACGCCCAGGCCAAGCTCACCGAGTACGAGAAGGCGGAGCAGGCCAAGGTCGAGGCGGACAAGACCGAGGCGGAGAAGCGTGCCGCCGCCGAGCAGCGTGCCGCCGAGGCGGAGCTGCGGGCCACGCGCCTGGAGGTCGCCCACGAGAAGGGCCTCACCCCGGCGCAGGCGAAGCGGCTGGTCGGTTCCACCCGTGAGGAGTTGGCGGCCGACGCCGACGAGATCCTGCGGGACTTCCCGACCGCGGCGGCACCGGAGCGGAGGGCCCCGAAGCCGGACCCGTCGCAGGGTGCCCGCTCGGAGTCGGGCGCTGGAGGGTCGGTGGCCGCAGGGAAGTCCTTGTACCAGCAGAAACACACCAACACGACTGCAACGTAGGGAGTTGCTGCGATGAATCTCAGCCCTGTGACTGAGACGTTCCAGCAGGACGACCAGTCCTGGCTGGGGTCCGAGCACGGCACCAGCTCGGCCCGCTCGATCACGCTGGACACCAGCATGTTCACGGCGGGCACCCACTACCCGAACGGGTACTTCCCGTCGGGCCTGCCGGTGGGTGTCATCACCGGCACCGGTCAAGGTGGCGTGGTCGGCCTGTACGGGCCGTACAACGACGCCGCGACCGACGGCCGGCAGACCCTCGTTGGGTTCCTGCTGTGCGCCGTGGACGCCCCGCCCGCCACCACGGTCGACGTGCAGGGCGCGCTGCTCGACCACGGCCGGATCGTGGAGGCCAAGCTGCCCATCGCCATCGACGCCGCCGGCAAGACCGACGTCGCCGGCCGCATCCAGTTCGTCTGAGAGGGGTGAGGTAACCCATGCTGCTCAACCAGGACTACGTCACCCCGGCCGAGCTGACCGGATACGTCCGGGCGGCCATCGCCGACTACGACCGCAACGTGTTCTCCCTCGCGCGGTGGCTGCCGCGTAGCGAGGTCGACGACCTCCAGTACCGGTTCACCCGCGGCGGTGAGGGGCTGATCGACGCGGCGACGTTCCGCGCCTACGACGCCGAGTCGCCGATCGGTTCCCGGCCGGGCGTCACCCGGATCACCGGGGAACTCCCGCCCATCTCCCGGAAGATCCGTCTGGGCGAGTACGACCGGCTGCGGCAGCGTCGCGACAACGGGGCGATCCGCAATGCGATCCTGTCGGACGCCGCGCGGATGGCCCGGGCGGTCGCCGCCCGGCTGGAGCTGGCCCGCGGCGAGGCCCTCTACCGGGGTCAGCTGTCCATCTCCGAGAACGGGGTGGTCGCGACCGTCGACTTCGGTCGCGCGGGGGGTCACACGGTCGCTCCGGGCGTTCTGTGGTCGACGGTCGCGTCGGCGACGCCGCTGGCGGACCTGCTGTCGTGGCGGGAGACCTACATCACCGCGAACGGTGTCGCCCCGGGCGCGATCCTCATGTCCACCACGGTGCTCGGTTACCTGCTGCGCAACGCGGAGATCCGGGCGCTGGCGGCGACGACCGCGGGCACCCCGACGATCGTGTCGCAGACCACGGTGAACGCGGTGTTCGCGGCTTACGGCCTGCCGCCGATCGAGCTGTACGACGCGCAGGTGCGGGTCAACGGTGCGGCGACGCGTGTGATCCCGGTGGACCGGGTGGTCCTGCTGCCGGCGCCGGGCAACCCGGATGCGCCGGAGTCCAGCGAGCTGGGCGCGACGCTGCACGGCACGACTGCTGAGTCGCTGGAGCCGGAGTTCGGCCTGTCGGGTGACGAGCCGGGCATCGTGGCCGGCGCCTACTCGACGAAGGACCCGGTGGCGGTGTGGACGAAGGCCGCGACGATCGGCCTGCCGGTCCTCGCGAACCCTGACCTGACCTTCGCCGCCGACGTGGCCTGATCGGAAGGGTGACGCTGATGGGTCGCAAGCTGAACACGTTCGTGCACGTCGCGGACGAGCACGGCGCGATGCACGTCTTCGGGCCCGACCGGGATCCGGAGCCGTGGGCAGAGAAGGCCATCACGAACCCGGACGTGTGGGAGGGCGCTGAGCAGGCGTCCACTCCGGCCGAGCCGGTCGCCGACCCTGACGGCCCGCCGCCGAAGGGTGGCGCCGGGTCGGGTGCGCCGGCGTGGCGTGAGTACGCCGCGCGCAACAACGTCGAGGTGGCTTCGGACGCGTCCCGCGAGGACGTGGTTGCGGCGCTTACCGAGGCCGGTATTCCGACCGAGTAGCAGGTGCCGGGCCGGGCGGCTTTCCTCCCCGCCGTCCGGCCCACCTGCGTCATCTGTGCGACTACCTGCGAGGAGACCCCGTGGCGTCCAGGCGCTTTCCCGACTCCGGTAGTCGGTACATCCTTCGCCCCAACGGCGACCAGGCATCCAATGGCCTGATCGTCTACTACCTCGACGGTGCCGGCCAGAACCGCGCGCCTGTGTTCGCCGAGCGGGGTACGGACGACCCGGACGATGACGACGCCCTGGTCAACTCGCAGACCCGGCTGGACGCGTATGGGGGGCAGCTCGACTTTCGGGGGCCCCGCGACGACTCCGATGCGCTGTATGCGTCGGTCGACGGGGGGCCGATCTTCCGGGTGCTGGCGGCACCGGAGCCACGGTTGCAGGCGCTGGAGCAGATCGTCGGCACGGGCGCGGTGGGGTCGGTGTCGATCCCGTCGTCGTTCGCCGGCGGCGAGGACGACGGGCAGGTCGGTCAGTTCGACTCGACCGGCCGGCTGAACCTGTACTCGTACCAGCGGGCCGATTACAACTCGTACGGCGAGACGGTCCGTCACCACCTGATGCGCAAGGACGCCAAGGCCATGGAGGCCTGGTACTTCCCCGCGGGCGGGTACGACGTGAACCGGAACCCGGTCGGCACGATGAAGCCGGTGGTGTGGGCGGGGGCGCACTGGGAGGCGAACAACCACGGCTCGAACCACAAACACTGGAGCGTGGAGACCCCGGACAGCACGGGTGCGATCCAGACCCGGTTTGAGGTGCGCTTTGGCAACCCCGCCGTTGACAACGCCATCGCTGGCCTCGACAAGACGCTGATCATGACGAACCTCGCGGACTTCGTCGTGCGCTGCTCGAACGGGCAGGAGCTGCGCCTGTCCGCTCCGGCGGGCACGGAGAAGGGGCTGATGTTCAGCCTCGACTCGGAGGGCGCGGACCAATACCGCCGGTGGAAGATCCGCAGCACGAACGAGGCTGAGGCGGGCGCCAACGCCGGCAGTAACTGGCAGCTCGTGCGCTACGACGACGCTGGGGTGCTGATCGACACCCCGATCGTGGTGTCCCGGTCGACGGGCAACATCACGCTCGGGCCGGGCTTTGTGGCCCGCCGCTCGTCGTCGGTCAGCTCGTTGACGTTGAACACGACCAGCCTCGGCGGCGGTGTCGGTGTGGTGGGTGTCGGCAACGCCACCACCGTGCCGGCGTCGAACCCGACCGGCGGTGGGGTGCTTTACGCCGAGGGCGGCGCGCTGAAGTGGCGCGGCAGCAGCGGCACGGTCACCACGATTGCTGCGGCGTGAGGGGGCGGCTGTGGACCTGACCCTGGATGACGTGCGCCAGTTGGCGCTGGAGCTGTGGCTGGCGCAGCGCGAGGCCGCCCTGTTGCGCGCCGAGAACGCGCAGTTGCGGGCGCAGGCCAGCGCCACTGATCAACCGGCACCGCAAACCGGCACCTGACCGGGGAGGTACTTGATGCCAGCGCCAGCAGGAGCCTCTGAGATCAGCGAGGCGGAACTGTTCACGTTGCCCGAGTTGGACGCCTGGGCGCAGACCTCCGTCCCGGAGGCAACCGGAACGCTCGTGCGGGAGCTGGTCACCACCCTGATTCGCACCGAGGTGGGCGCCGACCGGTACGACGCGCTGGTGGATCTGTCGCCGCTGAAACCGGTCGCCCTCGACGTGGCGCGGCGGATGCTCCGTAACGCGGATGGTCGCCGGTCGGTGGCCTTGCAACTCGATGACTTCTCGGAGACGGTCACCTACGCGTCGGAAACCCTGGCCGCGCCCTTCCTGACCTCCGACGACATCGCCCGCCTGTGGCTGGCCCTGGGCATACGTCGGTCAGGTGCCTTCACGATCCGCCCTGGGTGCACCGTTCAGTAGAGGGGGGTGTGAGGACGTGCTGCCCGCATACCTGTTGCCGCACCAGATCACGATCGTGACTCCGGGGCTCGTTGATGACGGCTACGGCAACGAGGTGCTCACCTACGACCCGGATGAGGGCGCGACAACCCGGGATCGGGTCGCGTATGTGCGTCCAGCGCCGGCGAGCGAGGACGTGGTCGACCGGAACGCGGTCACCGCGGCGTGGCAGGTGCACACCAATGACCTTGAGGTCGCGGCACTGGAGCGGGTTGTCTTCGACGGCATCACCTACGACATCGACGGTAAGCCGAACGTGTGGCGGGTCATCCCTGGTGGTCGTTCGGGGCACGCCAAGTTCCTACTGAGGAGGGTCGACGGATGACCATCAAGGTGGAGCGGGTGCGGGTGAATCGGCGGGGCTTGCGCGACCTGCTCCGGTCCGAGGCTATGCAGGAGATGCTCGGCCGCAAGGCCTTGGCGGTCGCGGACGCCGTCGAGGCTGCCGGAATACGCGTGGAGGGTGTCCCTGGCCGGATCGCGCTGCCGGTGACCGTGACAGTCCTGGCCGGCTCGGAGCGAGCTCGCGCCCGGGTGACCCTCGACCACCCGTCGGGCCTGGCGGTGGAAGCCAAGCACGGCATCCTCACCAGCGGCATCGACGCCGCCCGGGACGCCTGATGGACGCGGTCGCGCTCTACCCGGACGCCGAGCTGGTCGCGGTGACCTGGCTGCGTGCCCGGTTGGCCGAGCGGACCGAGCCGTACGCGGCCGGCGTGACGGTCGGCACGAAGGTCGCCCCCGGCTCGTCGCCGACGAAGTTCGTGCGGATCCGCCGGCTCGGCGGGGTGGAGCTGCACATGGTGGCGGACTCCCCGCGGTTGCAGGCGCAGGTCTGGTATTCCACCGGTGCGACCACTGACGAGAAGAACCGGAACGACCTGGCCCAGTTGGTGTGGGCGTTGCTGCGCGGTGTTCGCGGCCAGGACGTGACGGTGCCGGACTGGCCGCGCCCGGTGACCTGTTACCGGGTGGCCACGTTCGCGGGTCCGACGCCGGTGCCGGATCCGGCGGATGCCGCCCGGACGATCACTCAGCTCACCGTCGAGATCGGTTTGCGCGGCCGGCCCGCGTAGTCACGTCGCGCCCGCGACCAGTACCCGGCGACCGTCGGGCCCTTCACCATGCACGCAGGAGGATGACCCATGCCGGTCAACATCGATTTGATCAGGGCGTACACCGACGGCCTCGTGGCTACGCACGCCGCGACCAGCCCGGGTGTGATCACCGCCCCGACCAACGCCACTGCCGCGCTGGCGGCCGGGTACAAGGAAGTCGGCGCGATCTCCAGCGATGGCCTGACCGAGGCCACCAACCAGGACCGCACCGACGTGTTCATCTGGCAGGGCAACGCCTTGGCCAGGCGGATCCCCGGCCAGTTCACGAAGACGTTCACGTTCGCGGCGGCGGAGACTTCCCTGTTCACCCTGGGCATCCAGTACCCGGGGAGCACCATCACGTCGACCACCGAGGGCGCGAGCGTTGCGGAGAAGCCGGCGGCGACGGATGTCCGGGCGTGGGTGCTGCACGGCACCGACGGGGCGACCCGGGTGCAGCGCGTGTTCCTGCCGAAGGCCGAGGTGACCGAACGCGGCGACGTGGTCTGGTCGTCGGAGGGCGTGACGGTCTACGAGTGGACGCTGTCCGCGTACGTGGACAACTCGGGCGTGGTGGCGTACCGGTACTTCATCGACGCCCAGATGGCGACCCCGTAGTCCCCTGATCGCACCGGCGGGTCCGTCTGCGGGCGCGGGGCCCGCCGGTGCTCAAGCCCGCACGCGCCCGCGAGGAAGGGGCCACCCGTGGCCACCACCGAAGCGCAGCGGCAGTACGCCGCTGACCTTCACTCCATGTTCACGGCTCTCGTTGACGAGGGCTTCACCGGCGACCAGGCCGTCGCGCTGCTGTGCTGCCTGATCCAGCCTCAGCCGGCGCGGACCGGCTCGGCCGACCGCAACAAGCAGGTCAGCGCGTTGCTCGCTGCCGCCGGCAAGAAACCACCGGCGGCGCGGAGCCCGGCAGATGACCGGGCCGCCGACCTGTGGAACCCGCCCGCACCCGATCCTGGAGCGCCCGCCCATGACTGACGTCTTCGACCTCGACGCCTATGTCGACGAGCACCGCAAAGAGCCGTACCGGTTCCGCTACGGCGGGCAGGACTTCGAGCTGCCCCACGCGCAGGACACCGACTGGCGGGTGATGGAGGTCGCCGACCAGGGCGACGTCGACGCGATCCAGACGCTGTTCCGTCGTGGCCTCGGCCCCGAGCAGTGGGAGCGGTTCGAGGAGCTGCCCCAGCCAGCTGGGGCGATGGGTGAGCTGTTCCGCCGCTGGCAGGCCCACTCGGGGACGAAGCCGGGGGAATCGCCGGCCTCGCCCAGCTCATCCGGGAGCACGGCGAGGCCCTCGACGCGTCGCTCCGCCGGTACTACCCCGGCACGTCGCTCCGCCAAGCCGTCACCGGCGAACTGACCCGCCGGGAACTACTCGCCCTGATCCGGCATCTCCCGCCCGACTCACCGCTCGGTGTCGCCTTGCACGGGGACGCCGGCAGGTGGTCGACCGCCGACCACCTGCTGGCCAGCGCGGTGGAGCTGCTGGCCGGGGCGAACTGGCAGCGCGGCGGCGGTAAGGGCTCCAAGCCGAAGCCGCTGAAGCGCCCGGACGCGCGGGCGGAGAAGCGGCGCCGCGAGTACGTGGGCCGCCTGCAACGACTCGGACTGATCAACGCTGGGGGGTGACGTGGCTACGGAGGCTGGAACCGCGTACGTGTCGCTGATCCCCTCGGCGAAGGGCTTCGCGCGCGCCCTCAAGAAGGACATCGCCCGGGAGTTCGCCGGGTCGAAGCTGGACACGCTGATCGCGGATGCCCTCGCCGGCACCACAGTCAGCGTGCCCGTCAAGCCGCAGATCCGCCCCAGCGATATCCCCGATGAGGTGCCGGTCCGACCCGGTCAGGAGCCGACGCTGCCGGTGCGCCTGGACCCGCTGACGAAGGCGTTGCAGGACGACGTCCGCCGGGAACTGGGTTCGCTGACCCGCGAAGCGGTGAAGATCGACGTTGGGGCGGACACCGACGACCTGCGTGCGGAGGTGTCCGCCGCGATCAGCGCGGTGGAAGCCAGCCTGTCCGCTCAGGTGCCCACCGAGCCGGCCGGCCGCGCCGAGTACGAGCGGCAGTTGCGGGCGCAGGTCGCCGAGGTGTCCCGGACCGTCCGCGCTCGTGTCGAGGCGGACGTCGACGTCGACAAGTCGCTGCGCGACGGCAGGATCAACACTGCCGGTGAAACCATCGGCCGGACCCTGGCGAGCAGTGTGGTCAGCAGCCTCGGCAGCGGCATCTCCACCCTCGCCGGCCCGGCCGCGTTCGTCGGATTGGTCGCTGCTGCGGCCGTGGCTGGGCCGCTGATCGGCGCTGCTCTCGCTGGCGGCATCCTCGCCGCGCTCGGCGGTGGCGTGATCGCCCTGGGCATCGTGGGCGTGAAGGACGACCCGCGTTTCAAGGCGGCAGCGGCGGACCTCGGCGCGACGATGAAGTCGACCCTGCAGAAGGCTGCCGCCCCGCTGCTGGGTGAACCGGGCAAGCCCGGCCCACTGCTGAGGGCAATGGAGATCCTGAAGCAGCTCGTGATCGACATCGGGCCGAGCCTGGAGCAGATGTTCGCGGCGATCGGCCCGTACATACCGGGCCTGGCACAGGGGTTCGCCGACTTCGTGAAGGCCGTGATGCCTGGCCTGCTGGCAGCGGTCCAGGCGGCCGGTCCGATCATCGAGGTCATCGCGTTGAACCTGGGTCCGCTCGGGCAGGCGCTGGGGACGTTCCTGGGGGTCATGGCGGCCCTGGCCCCGGCGGCGGCCGACGCCCTGAACGTCATCTTCTACCTGATCAACCACGTCATCGGCATCGCCGGTGACCTGATCTACGGGCTGGGCGCCGCGTTCGGTGGGCTGTTCCAGTGGGTCAAGGACCTCCGGGAGTCCATCGCGGCGGGGTGGGCGCACATCGTGAGCATCTTCACCGGCGGCAACGCCACGGTGAAGCAGCGGGTTGAAGCCATGGTCGGCGCGACGATCCGCCTGTTCACCGGCTTGTGGGACAAGCTGACCGGCGGTGCGCGCAGGGCGTTGTCTTCGGTGGCCAGCACGTTCAGCGGCCTTCGTGGGCGGATCACCTCGGCGGTAGGCAACCTCGGCAGCCTTCTCTACAACGCCGGCCGCAGCATCATCAACGGGCTGATCAACGGCATCCGTTCAGCCCTCGGTGCGCTGCAGTCGACGCTGAACTACGTGACGAGCGTGATCCCTGACTGGAAGGGCCCGCCGGACCGTGACCGGAAGCTGTTGGAGCCGGCCGGGTCGTCAATCATGGGCGGTCTGATCCGGGGTATCCGGGGTGAGCTGCCCGCTCTGCGGTCGGAGCTTGGCGGGGTGACAGCCCTGGTCGCCGGCACTCCATTGGGTGCGGCGACGGCTGGCGGGTATGGGCTGTCGACGGCTGCTCCGGCACCGGCTCCGCTGGTCGCCCGGTGGATCGGTGGTGACGGTGACCCGATCATGCAGGCGATTCGGGAGCACACCCGCATCTACTACGGCGGCGACCCGAACGTGGCGTTCGGGTCCTAGCCGATGGTCAGCTCCAGCAGGTCGGCGATTTCCTGCTCGGTGTAGGGCATCAGCCCGTACGCGGGGAAGTCGATGCCGTACTCGCCCTTGCCTGCGGGCACGACCAGCGTGAACGGCAGCTCACACGCCCCGTCAACGAGCCGCCCCGGGTCGAGTGGGGCGTAGGCGATGGTCGCGCCGCTCGGGTCGGTGACAACGATCTGCGCGTCCGGCCGCGCGGCGGTCCCCTGGCAGGCCTGCCCCTGGGCGGCGTACTGGCCGGCGGGCAGGCGGATCGCCCCAGGCACCGTGTACGTCGGCTGCGGGCTCGCCGCCGGCGTGGGTTCGGCGAACCACCCCTGGATGGTGTCGACGCCGCGCAGGAAGAAGCCGACGGTGACGGCGGCCAGGGCGAGCGCGATGAGGACGGTTGCCGGGGTCAGCCACACGCGGAGACGGGTCACCGTGACAGTGTGCGCAGCCCGCGCCACCGCTGGTATCGACGGGAGGCGTAGGTGAGTAGTCCACTCGGGTTGGACGCGTCGTCGTCCGTCGCCTCGATCGTGGTGATCGGTGACTCCAACAGCGAGGGCACCGGTGCCACGTCGGTGCTGACCCGCTGGCAGTACCTGTTGCAGCAGAAGCTGCGCGCCCGGTTGCAGCCGGGTGGTGTGACGGGCGCGGCGGTGCCGTATATCTCGGCGTCCCCGCGGGTCAGCCCCCTGTACGGCGACTACCCGCGTACGGCGACGGGTGGGGTGACGACGGCCTCGTATGGGCTGGGTATCCGGGCCGCCGCGATCGTCGCGGGCGAGTCGGTGACGTTCACGTTCACCGGCACCCGAGCGAAGCTCTACGGCACGAAAGGCGCGTCGGTCGGGAAGTACAGCATCAAGCTGAACGGCGGCGCCGAGACGGTCGTTGACGGGGTCAACGGGACCGTGATCAGCGGCCAGCTCATCTGGGACTCGGGCACGTTGTCGGTGGGGGCGCACACGGTGGTGGTGTCCCGCGCCGCGTCGACCGTGACCAGCCCCGGGCCGGTGTATCCCGAGGGCCTGATGGTCTACAACGGCGACACCAACGCCGGCGTGAGGGTGGTCGACGCTGCCCGGCACGGCAGCACCTTGGCCACGTTCACCGGCTCCAACGCCTGGTGGACGGCGCTGGGTGCGGTGGAGGGCGCGCAGCTGCTCATCATGCCGTGGGGTGCGAACGACTCCACCTCCGGCACCACGGCGGCCCAGTTCAAAACCGCCCTGAACCAGATGATCGCCGACACCCGCGCCGCCGGCTTCACCGGCACGGTGCTGCTGTTGAAGATGCCGAAGCGGGGCACCGCCGACGCGACCCTCTGGGCGAACTACATGACCCAGATCGACGCGGTGGACCTGGCCGACGCGAACGTCCTCGTTCTCGACCTGCGGCCCAGCATCCCCGACCAGGGCACCCCGGCCGCCATCGCCGCCGGCCTGTACGCCGACGAAGTCCACTTCTCCAACGCTGGCCACGCGCTGATCGCCGATCTGGTCGCCGCGGCGATCCTCGGTGACGAGGAGTCGGAGGATGGTTTCGAGACGCAGGTGTGGGCGGCGTTCGGCGCGAACCTGTCGGCTGGCCGCACCGCCTGGTCGTGGACGGACCTGTCGTCGCGAACTCGGGCTGAGCCGGTGCGGATCCGGGCGGGGCTGTCGGCGGGGGCCCGGCAGGCGTCGCCCAGCTCCGGCACCTTGACGTTGGACAGCCCGGACGGGGCGCTGATACCCGGCAACCCGCTCTCCATCTACTTCCCGAACGTGGACCGGGGCACCCCGCTGCTGCATCGGATCCGGTGGGCGGGCATCTGGTACGACCGGCTCGCCGGGTACGCCGACCAGTGGCAGCCCGTGTTCACCCCCACGACCAGCGGCCTGGATTCGTTCGTGCGGGTGACCGCGTCGGGGATCCTCCGCCGCCTGTCACAGGGTGCGAAGCCTGCCCGGTCAGCGCCGGCCCGGTACATCCCCACCACGTCACCAGTGGCGTACTGGACGTTGGAGGATGGGCAGTCGGTGCGGGAGGGCGCGGCCACCGTTGGTCGGTCGCCCATGTTCCCGTTCACCGGCACCCACCCGTCCGGGGCGGTGCTCACCTTCGCCCAGTGGGGTCGCGGGGAGATGGCCCCGTGGCTACCGGAGGCGCTGTCCCGGTCCGGGAGCGCCGGTCTCACGGTCATCTGGGGACGGGTGGTCATGCCGGCCAACCCGGGTCGCTGGGTGGTCGACTTCATGTACCGGAGCGGCACCGACTCGGGTGACGCCACGGTCGACGCGAACCCGTCCTACCTGGGCGGGTCGCTGGGGTGGCCGCAGTTGCTGCTGCTGCCCAGTGTGCGCGGTGTCGACGTGGCCATGAACGGCGAATCGGAGGTCACCGCAACCGCTGCGACCCTTTACGACGGGCAGCCGCATCACGTCCGCTGGGACGTCTACCAGAACGCCACCAAGGTGTCGTGGAACGTGTACGTCGACGGCGTGATGGTCAACTTCGGGACCACCGCGGGGAACATGACGCTCCCCGCCATCGACACCATCGGGTTGACCGCGGCTGCGCAGGGCGGCGCGGACATGGCACAGCAGCACGTCGCCGTGTCGGTGATCCCGCCGCCGCTGGACACCGCCGTTGCTGCCGCGTTCGGGTACGCGGGCGAGACCGCCTCGGCGCGGATCGCGCGTCTGTGCGCGGAGGAAGGTATCCCCGTCACGGTGTTCCCCGGCGCCAGCGAGCGGCTCGGCCCGCAGGGCACCGCCGGGGTGCTGGAGCTGCTCCAGGAGGCGGCCGAGGCCGACGAGGGGATCCTCGCTGAGGACGGGTTCGGGCTGGCGTACCTGCCGCACGGTGCCCGGCGCAACCGGCCGGTCGCCATGACGGTTGACCTGGCCACGTACTGCGTCACCTCGGGCGGGCAGGTGGAGGTGCTCGCGCCGGCCCTCGACGATCAGCGGCTGCGGAACCGGTGGGCGATCAGCAGGCCGGACGGCATTGAGGTGACCGTCGACAACGTGCCCCACCAGCAGAAGGTGGGCCTGTACGACGATTCGGCGTCGCTGAACGTGGAGACGGACGGGCAGCTGCGCGACCACGCGTCGCTGCGGGTGTACCAGGGCACGCTGCCGGGGTTGCAGGAGCAGACGTTCCCCCTGGACTTGGCCGCGAACCGGGACCTGGTCGGGGCGTGGCTGGCGTGCCGGGTGGGGTCGCGGATCGTGCGCACCAACCCGCCGTTCCCGCACCCACCGGGCGACATTGACCGGCTGGTGATGGGTTGGTCGGAGACGATCAGCCCGTCGGCGTGGTCGGCGGTGGTGACGTCCGATCCGGCGGCGGCGTGGAGTTTCGCGGTGGTGGACGGCCCGCAGCGGGTCACGGCGGACGGGGCAACCCTGTCGTCGTCGGTGACGTCCACCGCGACCACGATGCTGCTGGCCACCCCGGCGGCAATGGGCCTGTGGACGGTCCGCGCTGCGGCGTTCCCCTTCGACCTGATGGTGGGCGGGGAACGGGTCACGGTCACCGTGATCACCGGTGCTTCCAGTCCGCAGACCGCGACGGTCGTCCGGTCGGTCAACGGGATTGTGAAAGCCCACGCGGCGGGGACACCCGTGCAGGTGGCTGTGCCCGCGATCGTGGGCCTGTGATGAGGGAGGTGCCATGCCGTTAGCTGCTGGTGACGATGTGCGAGCGTCGATCGCCCCCGGCTGGGTGGGTGAAGTCCTGCGCGGCTCGGGCGCCGGCGTGGGCCCGTTCACGACCACCGAGACGGTGGTGACGTCGTTCACCTTCACGGCCGTGGCTGCGGCCCGGTACAAGGTGGTCGCGCACCAACACGTGCGCTCATCCGTTGCCGGTGACACCGTCCAGTTGCGGCTGCGCCGGGAGGCCGGGGCGACGCTGACGACGGCGGGTACCCAGTTCGACACGACCAACCAGGGGTGCCTCACCACCAACCTGATCACCGTGCTGCTGGGCACGTTCACCAACGTCGCGGGGCAGATCACGGTTGGTGTGACGGCGGTCCGGCTGTCCGGCACCGGCAACATCACCATGGACGCGTTCTCCACGGCGTCGTCGAAGCTGATCGTGGAGAGGTGCTGACGATGACCCGCGCACCCGCCAACCTCCTCGCCGTCCGGAACCTGCTCCTCACGCACCTCGACAACGCCCCCGGACCCGACGACCTGGACCCGGGCGAGGTCGGCATCGTCGGCGATACGGCCCACCGGGGTGGCTACCACTGCGGATCGGACCGGGTCGTCACCAACGACTACTCGGTGGTCGAGTCGCCCCGCGACCGGGCCGGGCTGACTGACTACGCGGCCGGGCTGGACGTCGGCCCGTTCCAGGTCCGCGACCCGCTCGGCCGAATCCACAACCTCCAGACGTTCAGCGTCTGGTGCGTCGCCCAGTGCGCGGCGAACGCGCCGGACACCCGGGACATCCGGGAGATCATCTACAGCCCCAACGGCACCACCGTGAAGCGGTGGGATCGCCTCGGCAAGCGCACCAGCGGCGACAGCTCGCACCGCTGGCACACCCACTTCAGCTTCTTCCGCGACGCCATCAAGGCCGGCCGAGACCAGCGGCCCCTGTTCCGCCGCTACCTGCAATCCATCGGACTCATCGAGGGGGACGACATGTCCGCAACCGCAGAGAAGCAGATCGCCGAGCTGCACGCCGCGCTACTCGACCCCAAGCGCGGCGGTTACGGGGTCAACCTCACGCAGATGCTGAAGGACAGCAGTTGGTCGGTGGTCCAAGGCAACACCGCAGCGACGTGGCTGGGGCAGACCCTGCTGGCTGTGGCGAAGGCGTCGGGTGTCACGAAGGCGCAGCTCGACGAGATCCGCGCCCGCGTTGACGAGGCGGCTGAGGCGGACCGGCGGCGTGACGCCGACATGGCCGGGCGACTCGATGGCATCGCCGATCTGCTCAGCCGGATGGAGTCCGGGGAGCTGACCGCCGAGCAGGTGCTGGCCAAGCTGCGCGAACTGCTGCCGGCGCAGGGGTAGCCGGGTGCCGACCATCATCGTCACCGGCCGGCACCGACCCCACGAGGTCATGTTCCTGATCCTGTCCGCGCTCGCCGGTGGGGCGTTCGTCCTCGGCGCGAAACCACCCACCACCGTCGAGCAGCTCGTCGACACGTGGGTCCTGTGGACCTGGTACCTGCTGCTGCTCGCCTCCGGCGTCATCGGGCTCGTCAGCATCGCCCTGCCCGACACCTACCGGGCGTTGGTGCTGGAACTGGCGGCCATGCACGGGCAGACGGCGGCCCCGCTGCTGTACGGGGTGGCGCTGCTGGCATCCGCCAACTCGGCGGCCACGTTCGCGGTGGCGTTCTGCCTGTCCTGGGCTGGCGCCTCGGCGTGGCGGGGATGGCAGGTGGCGCGGGGGATCCGGGTGCTGCAACAAGCGGGGGGCCACTGATGGGGAACGTGTGGGCGGTGCTCGCGGCGTGTGCCGGCGGCGGAGGGCTGGCGGGCGTCATCGGCACCCTGATCACGGGGATGCTGACCAGGCCGAAGACCCGAGCGGACGCGGTGTCCCTGCTCACCGACAGCGCGTTGCGGCAGGTCAACGAGTTGCAGGAGCGCACAGCGGAGGCGGAGCGGGAAGCCCTCGCGGCTCGCAACGAGCTGGCCGCGGCGAGGGCACAGGTGCGGGTGTTGGCCGAAGAGATCGACGCCGCGGTGGCGACGTTGCGGACGTGGCGCTCGGCGATCCTGTCGACGCCGGGCGTGCCGGAGCCGCTGCTGCTGATGGTCCGCGACCCGGGCGGCACGGTCAACGGCCGCCACCTGTAGGTCAGTACGCCTCCGGTTGGCGTTTGCGCCACCGCCCGTACTGCTCGCCGTCGGCGTACACCCGCTCCAGCTCGGCCCGCGCGGACGCCTCGTCCGGCCGGTCGACCATCGTCGTCTCGGCCTCGGCCGGCGAGTTCAGCTTCACCTCCCAGCCCGTCCCGTCCATCCGCTCAAACAGGCGCACCAGCGCCAGCGGTCGGTACGGGTCGTCGCCGTACAACCAGCCCGCCTCGCGGAGCTGCGGAAACCCAGCCATGCTCACACCCTAGGAGAGACCGTGAAGCCGTCTTTGTTCGGCCGGGAACCGGCCCTCATCATCGGTGCCATCGGCGCCGCGCTCACCGTGCTGGCCAGCCTGAACGTGCCCGGCATCGACGCCGGAGCGGCCGCCGCGATCACCGCGTTCGCTGCGGCGTGCATCATCGCGTTCACCACCCGCCCGGTCGCCCCGGCCCTGTTCACCGCCGTCATCGCGGCAGGGGTGGCGCTGGTCGCCGAGTACGGCATGAACGTCCCCGACGGCGTCACCGGTGCGCTGTCGGCGGCGGTGCTGGCCGGGTTCGCCCTGTTCGGCATCCGCCCGCAGGTCACACCGACGTCGGACCCCATGCCGCTGCGGTAGCCTGGAGTCCTCACGCCAATGAGATGACCGGCTCGACGAAACGCCCCGCTGCCTCTTCGGAGGTGGCGGGGCGTTCTTCGTGCTGTCCGGGCTACTTAACCGCCCACCGAGGCGGCACCGGCTCACTGTCCGCCGCGTACTCCACCGCCACCGGCCGCTTCTTCGCCGGCACCGGGAACGTGATCCACCCCCGCACGCACCTGCCCGGCGCCAGGGCCTTGTCACCCCACGGATACTCCGGCTCCGGGAACGAGTCATACCCGGTGCTCGACGCCTCGATCTGCGTGTCATCGGCGTACACCAGCACCCACGGGGAGTTGCTGACGGTGATGTCGTCGGCGGTGTAGTGCTTGTTCACGCACACCTTGACGTCGACCGCACCCCACTCGTAGCCCTTCTGCTCGTCGGGCCGGGGTGCTGTCTTGGCGACGGGCTGCTTGTACGCGTACACGGTGGAGACGACCGCCCCGTCCGGTGACTGCCGGCTCTTGCCGAGCTTCAGCGGCACGTCCGGGTCGGCGCTGGGGCTGGCCGCCGGCGTGGGCGATGCGGTGGTGGGCGCCGGGGTGGGGGACGCGCTGGTGGGCGTGGCCGACGGGGCTGCCGCTGGTTCCGCGTCGCCGCTGCAGCCGGCGGTGGTCACGGCGACGGCCAGTGTCAGGGTGGCGGCAGTGAGGCGGGTACGGATCATGTCGGGCACCGTATCGACCAGCGGCAACCAGACACCGTGATCGTCGGGTAGGCGACCCTGGGACCGACCAAACGAGCGCGCCCCCTGGCCGTGTGGCTGGGGAGCGCGCTCTGTTCGTGCCTGGAGTCAGAGGGCGCCGATCAGGGCCTCCGCCTTGGCGGGGTCCATGTCGGCGAACTCGGCCTGCCGGGCGTCGATCTCGGCCTGGCGGCGCTGGTCCCGGATGCAGCCGGGGCACATGTCGGTGGTGTAGCCCTCGCCCGGGTAGTAGGGGTCGTCGTAGCGGGCGCCGGGCTGGCCGTCTACCTCGCAGTAGATGCTCTCCGCCATGTCCGTCTCCCCTGCTCGCTTCGTTGTTTCTATCTGATACTTTAATGCCTTCCCGTGAGTGTGTCAAGATGAAACAGTAAAGGCGTTCCGACCCAGCTCAAACGCACTGCGGCCCTGCTCTCCAGATGGAGGC
>NZ_JBEZEH010000034.1:0-40395 GCF_040648775.1 Micromonospora sp. NPDC049089 | reverse complement strand
TTGTGACGTGACCCGGTGGGTGCGTGCCCGCCGCGGACGACGCACGGGGCTGGGGGGGCGGGTGGGCGGCCTGTCCCGCCGACCGACCTCAACCGGTACGTCGGACGAGCGTGCCGGTCGGGTGCCGCCCGGTAATCGGGGCGGCCGGCGCGCTGAACGACGAGCCGGTGTACGTGGTGCCGGGGCGTTCGACAGCACCGGCGGTGCGGACCACGCCCGCTGGCGAGACCGACAGGGCCGAGGCGATCGCCGCCTGGGCGTCCCGACGACGCCGGTTCCAGGCGCCCCGGTCACCGTCGAAGTAGCCCTGCCGGTAACCGAAGCGGTAGCCGATGCGGTAGCTGAGCTGCCCGTGCAGCCGGCCGGCCGCGTAACTGGTGGCACCGAGCACCAGGACGAGGAACACCGCGAGAAACGGGCTCATAGGGCAGCTCCGGCCCAACCGGGGCGCCAGGTCATCGCTCCTCCGGCTCGATCGTGGTGGGGTCGGCGACGAGCAGCCGGTCCAGGTCGTCGGTGCTGACCTCCTCGACCAGCTCGACGCTGATCCGGCAGCCGTCCAGCACGACTTCGGCCATCGAGGACCGACGGATCTCGCCGCCGGCGTCGTAGACCCGGACGCTCAGCTCCGGGCAGCCGAGATGGGTACGCCAGGCGTTCCACTCGGCACGATCACCGACGCTCAGCGACAGGTAGCGGCAGCCTCGGGCCAGATAGAGGCGCCAGGGGGCGGTCAGCCCTGCGGCGACCCCCTCGGCGATCAGCCCGAAGGCCTGGGCGCGGGTGGCGAGCTCGGTCACCACGACCCCCTGGCACCGGGGGCGTGACGCATGTGAGCACCAATCGTCTCATGCACGTGACACACCGTAGATTGTCCCATGGGCGTGACAGTATCAGCTTTTCGTCCGCTTACGTTTGCCACTACGTTCATCTATTCTGCCCGCGTGACACCCCTCAACAGTGGCACTGACTCGTTTACCGGAAATCCGAACCCTTCGTCACGTCCGCGTGACAGTGGCGAGCCGGGTCGCGCACCCGTAGCCGGCTGGTCGTACCGTCACGGAGTGACCGAGACGGCCAATGCGCGGAAGATCGCCTTCGCCACCTTCGTCAGGCGGGCCCTGGACGAGGCGCGGGCGACCCGAGCCTGGAGCGGCACCGAGGTGTCCCGGCGCACCGGCGTCTCCCGGCAGACCATCAACCGCTGGGTTCGGGGCGACTGGGCCAGCGACCCGGAGGCCGAACGGGTGGTCGCCTTCTGCGAGGGCCTGGGGTTGAACCCTGCCGCGGCCTTCGCCGCACTCGGCTGGGACCGCGCCGCAGCCGGCCCCCGCACCGGCCAGGCCGCCCCTCCGATGGACCCCGACGTGGAGGCGCTGCTGCGCCGTCTGGTCGATCCGCAGGTGTCGGACGCGGAGAAGTTCCACATCCGGGAAACCATCAGATACCTCGCATACCGCCCAACGTTGCCGGTCGATGTCCGAAAAAGGGGCAATCAGGCAGGCTAGTTCCTCAGATAGCGAAAGAACGCCTGGTCAGGTTCATTCGTTTGCCTCCGGGGCTGGAACGGGCACGCTAGCGTCCCTACTCGTACTGCTTGGGCTCGTCATCGGCGGGGGGACGGGACAAGGCCGAACCCAGCCCTGCGGGACAGAAGGAGGGGTCTGTCCATGACCCTGAAGTGGTTGGCAGTCGTGGTCGCAACGGTGTCGGTGACACTGTGGGCGACCGGCAACACGGTGACCCTCGCGGTCGACGGCGGGCAGCTGCCGCTGCTCGTCAACCTCTTTGCGCTCATCACCGCCGGCACCGCGGTCGTCCTGGCCGTCGTCGCCGAGCTGCACGAGCGTCTGAACAACCGAATCAGCGCGCTCACCGAGTTCCTGGTGGCACGGCTCAACGAGATCGACAACCACACCGGCGATCGCAACACCGGGTTCGTGGAGGGCTACCTGTTGAGCCACGGCCAGGAAGCCGCGGTGGTGCCGTTCGGCCGGCGCGGACGAGGAGCCGCCGAACGCTGATCGCTTACCGCTCAATGGGTCCGCTCGGCCAGGAATGAGCCTGGATCGCCGGGGTACGCTGACGCGCGTGCCGCCGTTGAATCTGGGCAATCAGCAGCCGAGGACCCCGTTGAACGCCGACCAGGCCTGGCGGGTAACCGCCAGCCGGGCGGCCGGGACCGTGCTCTTCTTCGACTTCGACGGCACGCTCGCGCCCGTCGACGACGATCCGACCGCGGTACGCCCGGCGCCCAAGGCGTTGGCCGCGATCGAGGCGCTCGCCCCGGTCGTGCAGCGGGTCGCGATCGTCTCCGCCCGACCCGTCGAGTTCCTTCGGGATCAGCTCGGCGGGCTCGCTGGCGTGGACCTCTACGGCCTCTACGGGCTGGAGCACAGCCATTCCGGCGGCGAGACAGTCACCGAACCGGCCGCGCTGCCCTGGGTGCCGACCATGTCGGAGCTGGCCGACCTGGCCCGGGCGGAACTGCCACCCGGCACGCTTGTGGAGTACAAGCGGCTCTCGGTCGCGCTGCACTGGCGTACCGCCCCGCAACTCGGCGCCACTGTGCAGCAGTGGGGGCAGGCGCAGGCCGACCGTCTGGGGTTGCGCTCACAGGCCGGGCGGATGGTGCTGGAGCTCAAGCCACCTGTCGACCGGGACAAGGGCATGGTGATCGGCGAGGCGATCAAGGGTGCCACCGGCGCCTGGTACTTCGGCGACGACGTCTCCGACATCAAGGCCTTCGCCGCGCTGCGCGCTCGCGCCACCGCCGACCCGGACTTCCTCGGCGTCTGCGTGGCGGTGGCCAACCCGGAGACCGGCCACGAGGTGGCCAACGCCGCCGACCTGACCATCGAGTCGCCGGCCGCCCTGGGTGACTTCCTCACCCGGGCGCTGACCCACCTGTCCTGAACCGACCTGACCCCAGCGGCGGCCGACGGCGTCGCCGCCGGGTCAGGCGCCGTAGCGGCGTTGCCTGGTGGCGTACGAGCGCAGGGCCCGCAGAAAGTCGATGTGCCGGAAATCCGGCCAGTTGAGCTCGCAGAAGTAGAACTCCGAGTGCGCGGACTGCCAGAGCATGAAACCGGACAGCCGCTGCTCGCCGCTGGTGCGGATGACCAGGTCCGGGTCGGGCTGGCCGCGGGTGTAGAGGTGCTCGGCGATGTGCTCGACGTCCAGCACCTCGGCCAACTCCTCGATCGTGCCTCCGGTGGCGGCGTGCTCCAGCAACAGCGAACGGACCGCGTCGGTGATCTCCCGGCGGCCGCCGTAGCCCACCGCGATGTTGACCTCCGCGCCACCGGTGCGCTCACGGGTGCGCTCCTCGGCGCCCTTGAGTGCCGCCGCAGTCTGCGCCGGCAGCAGGTCGAGCGCTCCGACGATGCGCAGTCGCCAGGGGTTGCCCTCCTCGGAGAGCTCCACCACCAGGTCCTCAATGATCTTGAGGAGGGGGTCCAGCTCGGCGGCCGGACGGCGCAGGTTGTCGGTGGCCAGCAGGTAGAGGGTCACGTGCCCGACGCCGGCCTGGTCACACCAGCCGAGGACATGCTTGATCTTCGCCGCGCCAACCCGGTGCCCGTCGTTCGGGTCGACGAAGCCCATCTCCCTCGCCCATCGGCGGTTGCCGTCGCACATCACCCCGACGTGCCGGGGCACCGGCTTACCCGCGAGCTTCGCCGTGAGCCGGCGCTCGTACACGGAGTAGATAAGGTTCCGCAGCGTCATCACCTAGCAGCGTAGCGACCCTTGCGCCAGTTCACTGCCTCGGAGCCCCATCCCCGCCGCCCAGACCGACACCGATCAGTGCGAGCGTACGAGCGGTAAGGCGTCCGTCACCCAGCCCCAGCTCGACCACGTCGTAGAACACCCGGTCGTCCCGATGGGCGGCCCGGACCGCCGCGTCCACCACCCGACGTCGCCGGGCCAACCAGGCCGCCACCGAACTGTGCCGCAGGTGGGTGCCGAGGCGGCGACGCAACCCGTCGGCGTAGCGGCCAGCCGCGCCCTCGGGCGACCGGGCCGCCGCCGACCCGGCGAGCGCGCCGGAGAGCAACGCGTAGAAGATCCCCTCCCCCGTGAACGGGTTGATCAGTGACAGGGCGTCCCCGGCCAGCAGGGTGCGCCCACGCCCCGGCGACGGCCGGTGGGTGGAGAGCGGCAGGTGATGCGCGCGCAACGCGGTCACGGTCGCCAGATCGGTGCCGGGCAGCAGCGCGGCCAGCCGATCCAGCAGGTACGCGCGGCTCAACGGCTCACCGCGCAGGACCTCCCCGTACCCGACGTTCGCCCGTCCGTCACCGATCGGAAACGACCAGGCGTACGCCGGCCAACGCGCCTTCGAGGTGACGATGAGCTGCTCGGACGGGCCGGGCAGAGCCGGGGCGTACCCCCGGATGGCCAGCGCGAGGTGTCGGTCGGGGTTCTGCGGATGGCCGAGCGCCCGACGTACCACCGAGCCGGCGCCGTCCGCGCCGATCACCACCCGGCCGGACACCTGCCCGTCGAGCACCACCCGGTCCGCGCGCGGTTCGACCTGGCGCACCGTGTGCCGGCGCAGCTGCGCGCCGGCGGCCACCGCGGCCGCCACCAGCCGCGCGTCGAAAACCTCCCGGGGCACTGTGTACGCGGGTCGGGGCAGCGCCCGAGCCACCGCACCGCCACCCGGCGAGACCATGCGTAACGCCGGCAGCGGCGCGTAACCCGCAACCGCCTCGGTCACCCCCAGCTCGGCGAGCACGTCCACCGAGTGCGCGGCGATCCCGTCACCACACGCCTTGTCCCGGGGAAAGTCGGCTCGGTCCAGTAGCAGCACGCTGGCACCGGCCCGGCGCGCCGTCAGCGCGGCCGCCGCCCCGGCCGGTCCCGCCCCCACCACCACCACGTCGAACTCGTCACCCACCACGAGCCTCCTCCCAGTCCGCCGCGTCGCGGCCGCTCCCGCCGGGCGGCCCGGTCGGCCCTGCGGCCGGCCGCCGCGACATCTCCGCAGCTCGCCCCGACGTCGACGCTGTGACCGACGCCACCCGCCATCCTGCCCCCTGGTCGCCCGCGAAGACCGCTCCCGCACCCGGCCGGCCAATCTCACCCACCCCACCTTTGCTCTGCACCCGCGGATGCGACGGTTACCGTCCGCGACTGTCGCATCCGCGGGTGCAGAGCAAAGGACGGTGCAGAGCCGACGAGGGATGGGCAGGTGCTGGGCCGCGGTCGGCCGCCGGGTCGGCACCCGGCGGCGTCGGTGCGGGGCTCCGCCGCGGTCAAGGTCGGGGTTCAGGTCCGGCATCGTCGGGGGCGCGAGCGGCGCGGCGCAGGCCGTAGAGGACCAGCCCGGCGGCGGCGAGCAGCGGGGCGCCGTCGCGGATCAGGCCGTCCACGCCGAGCAGCCACCAGCACAGCGGCAGATCCACGGCGAGTACGGCCACAGTGACGACGACCAGCAGGCCACGCGCCCAGTCCTTGCCCCGCATCAGGAACGCTGTGCAGAACAGCACCGCGTAGCTGGCCGTGATGCCCGCACCGAACCAGAACAGCACGGCCGGCACCGCGGTCAGGCGACCATCCAGGATGGAACCCCCGGCGACCAGTGCCGGCACCAGCATCAGCGGGCTGTAGGTGAAGGCAGCCACCCGGCTGGTCAACAACCAGGCACTGGCCTGTGGTCGGCGTGGCGGGGTCTCCCGCCAGGAGATGCCGTCCCGGTCGATGACGAGGCGTGGACGGTGCCGGACCAGGTGCGCTGCCAACGCCGACGAGCGGTAGAGCAGCCAGACCACCGCGACGCAGAGCGCCGTGAGAATGGCGAAGCCGAGCAGGCCAGGCAGCGGCGGCACCCCCTGCCGGGGCACGATGAGCCGACCGACCGCGAAGATCGTGGTGACCGCGAGGATCAGCCCGAACGGGCGGGCCGCCGTACGACCCCGTCGCACGTGGCCGATCAGCAGCAGGAAGCCGAACGAGCGCAGCATGGCCCAGCCGGTCCGTACGGCGAGCCCGAACCCCTGCTCCGGGGCGTACCACCAGTTGAGCAGCTCGACCACGACGGTGGCCGCCGCCGTCGTCGCCAGCAGGATGGTGAGCACCCGGACGGCGGACGGCCGCCGGACCTGTGTCTCGGCGGCCGTCCTCATGAAATCCGATGTTGCCCGCGAAGGGCCTCGTTCACACCTACCGCTGCGGTTGCGCGGCGTCCAGGCGGGCGCGCAGCGCGTCCAACTCGGCCCAGAGCACGCCGGGCAGCTTGTCACCGAACTTCTCGAACCACTCGGTGATCATCGGCAGCTCGTTACGCCACTCGTCCGGGTCGACCTTCAGCGCGATCCGAACATCCTCCGGGGTCATGTCCAGGCCCTCGACGTCCAGGGCGTCCGGCGCGGGGACCATGCCGACCGGCGTCTCGACCGCGTCGGCAGTGCCCTCGATCCGCTCGACGACCCACTTGAGCACCCGGGAGTTCTCCCCGAAGCCCGGCCAGAGGAACGAGCCGTCCGGGTCCTTGCGGAACCAGTTGACGTAGTAGATCTTCGGCAGCTTCGCCTCGTCGCCGTCGGTGCCCTTGCCCATCTCGATCCAGTGCCGGAAGTAGTCCCCGGCGTGGTAGCCGATGAACGGCAGCATCGCCATCGGATCCCGCCGGACCACGCCGACGGCGCCGGACGCTGCGGCGGTGGTCTCCGAGGAGAGCGTGGCGCCCATGTAGACGCCGTGCACCCAGTCGCGGGCCTCGGTCACCAGCGGCACAGTGTCCTTGCGGCGTCCACCGAAGAGGATCGCGTCGATCGGCACGCCGTTCGGGTCGAAGTACTCGTCGGCGAGGATCGGGCACTGCGTGATCGGGGTGCAGAACCGGCTGTTCGCGTGGGAGGACAGGCTGTCGCTCTCCGGCGTCCAGTCGTTGCCCTTCCAGTCGATCAGGTGTGCCGGCGGCTCGCCCATGCCCTCCCACCAGACGTCGCCGTCATCGGTCAGGCCGACGTTGGTGAAGACGGAGTTGCCCCGGTCCAGCGTGCGCATGGCGTTGGCGTTGGTCTTCCAGTCGGTGCCGGGCGCGACGCCGAACAGGCCGTACTCGGGGTTGACGGCGTAGAGGCGGCCGTCCGGGCCGAACCGCATCCAGGCGATGTCGTCGCCGATGGTCTCGACCTTCCAGCCGGGAATCGTCGGCTCCACCATGGCGAGGTTGGTCTTGCCGCAGGCGGACGGGAAGGCGCCGGCGATGTGGTAGGTCTTGCCCTCCGGCGAGGTGATCTTGAGGATCAGCATGTGCTCGGCGAGCCAGCCCTCGTCGCGGCCCATCACGCTGGCGATCCGCAGCGAGTAGCACTTCTTGCCCAGCAGCGAGTTGCCGCCGTAACCCGATCCGTACGACCAGATCTCCCGGCTCTCCGGGAAGTGCGAGATGTACTTGGTGTCGTTGCACGGCCAGGCGACATCCTGCTGGCCGGGGGCGAGCGGGGCGCCGATCGAGTGCAGCGCGTGCACGAAGTCCGCGTCGTCGCCCATGGCCTCCAGGACCCGGGTGCCCATCCGCGTCATGATGCGCATCGAGGCGACCACGTACGGGCTGTCGGTGATCTCGACGCCGAACATCGGGGACTCGGCCTCGACCGGCCCCATGACGAACGGGATGACGTACATGGTGCGACCGCGCATGGAGCCCCGGTACAACTCCGTCATCGTCCGCTTCATCTCGGCCGGCGCCATCCAGTTGTTGGTGGGGCCGGCGTCCGCCTCGTCGACGGAACAGATGTAGGTGCGTTCCTCGACCCGGGCGACGTCCGTCGGGTCGGTGCGCGCGTAGAACGAGTTGGGCTTCTTCTCCGGGTTGAGCCGGATCAGGGTGCCGGCCTCGACCAGCTCATCGGTGAGGCGGCGCCACTCCTCGTCGGACCCGTCCACCCAGACGACACGGTCGGGGGTGGTCAGTTCCGCGACCTCACGGACCCAGGCGAGCAGTTTCGGATGGGACGTCGGGGCCTGATCGATACCCCGCACAACAGCCGGAGCAACCATGACACATCTCCTTGTGGTCGACGCTGACCGATCTATGGGATGCACGAGACTCAGCGGCGCGATGCGTCGCCTTCGTGGAAACCTGGGATTGGCCTCAGCGTAAACCGGGCAGCCTTCCGAGTCAGTGGGACAGGTTGTGAAGAACTGCACAAGCTACGGCCTCGCTGCGGCATCACGAGCTGATACCCGCTTTCCCGCGCAGTTTCACGCAAATCTTGTTGTGCACCCCGGCGGACGCTTGTTGCGGTCGGGCCGTTGACCTGCCCCGCCGACCGATGCGGTGATTCCCGTTCCGCAGCGGCTCAGTCCTCCCAATTGGCTACGCTCTGTGCAGTGGTTACGTACACGGCGCTGGGCCCCTCCGAGAGACCACGCCCGCTTGCCGTTGCTACCCCTCTGACTGGCCGGCAGCCGGTAGGCTCCCCCCGTGGCCGCCACGATGACCGGGGAACAACCGGGTCCCCGGCAGACCCGACGGGGTCTCGTCGGCTTACTCCTCGACCGCTTCGGTCACCTCATCCGCGAGATGGGCAAGTTCGCCACCGTGGGTGGTTTCGCGTTCCTCGTCGACTTCGCGCTCTTCAACTACCTGACGAGCAGGCACGGCGTCGAAGAGTTGACGGCGAAGACGATCTCCACGGTGATCGCGGCGTCCGTCGCCTTCGTGGGCAACCGGTTCTGGACGTGGCGGCACCGTCAGCGCAACAACGCGGCCCGCGAGTACGCGCTGTTCTTCTTCTTCAACGCGGTCGGTCTCGGCATCACTGTGGCCTGCCTCGCGCTCAGCCGCTACGGGCTCGGGGCCATCTGGCCGGACGTGTTCCAGACGCGCCTGGCGGACAATCTCGCCAGCTACATCGTCGGTACGGGATTCGCCACGCTGTTTCGATTCTGGTCGTACCGGCGGTTCGTCTTCGTCGAAGCGGGAACCCCGACCCTTCCGCAGGTGGATCCCGACCGTGACCACCGGGCGTGACCTGCCGCCCACCTCGTTCGGCCGGTGATCGCCGGCCGCACCGACTGCCCTAAGGTGTTTCGCATGCGTCTTGTCCGCCTGCTGCCTGAGCGCTGGCAGAAGTTCATCCACGAGGCGCTCAAGTTCGGCATCGTCGGCGGCATCAACACCGTCATCAATTACGCGGTGTTCAATGCCCTTGCACTGACCGTTTTTGTCAATGGTCAGTTGAAGGCGACAGTGATCGCGACGATCGTCGCCACCATCACGTCGTACCTCATGAATCGGCACTGGACGTACCGTGATCGCCCGAAATCGGCGCTTCGCCGGGAATATCTGCTTTTCTTCCTATTCAACGGCGCTGGCCTGCTCATTGAGCTGGGGGCTGTGGCGGCAGCGAAGTACGGTCTCGGCGTACACGGCCTGCTGGCACTGAATCTGGCCAAGACCGTCGGCGTCCTGCTGGCCACGCTGTTCCGGTTCTGGTCATACCGCACGTTCGTCTTCCAACCCGTCGCGCCGGCCGAGGACGAGCCCGCGAAGCCCGACTCCACCTGGCACAGCATTCCGCGCGACGAGTGGGACACCATGGCGGAGATGGACCCGGTCGCCGAGTTGGCGGAATCGGTGTCCGAGCTGGAGGAGGCGGAGTCAGCGCAACGCAACGACCCGCCAGCCGGCGCACCGACTCAGGGGCGGCTCCCGCAGTTGAGCGTCAGCCCCGCCGTCGACCTGGACGCGGAACTCGCCGCGGAGCTGCACGTCGGCACCCGTCGCGCGCCCCGCCGGTGACGACACCCGACGCCCGCTCCGGCACGGGGCGACCCGCCGAGCTGTTCTTCGAGGATCTCGTCCCGGGACTCACCGTCGATCTTGGCGTGGTCACCGTGGACGGCGACGAAATGGTTGCCTTCGCCCGCCGCTTCGACCCGCAGTGGTACCACGTCGACCCCGACCTGGCTGCGGCGAGCCGACACGGTGGTCTGATCGCCAGCGGCTTCTACACGGTCAGTCTGTTCATGCGTGCGTACGTCGACCACCTGCTGTCCCGGGCCGCCGCGGACGCCTCCCCCGGCCTGGAGGAGCTGCGTTGGCTCGCCCCGGTGCGGGCCGGCGACCGGCTCGCGGTCCGGGTCGACGTGATGGGCGCCCGGCCGTCGACTGCCCGCCCCGGGCTCGGCACCGTCAGCCTCACCGGCACCATGCTGCGCCTCGGCCCGGACGACCGGCCCGAGCAGGAGGTGCTGCGGACCCGCTTCCGTGGCTGGTTCGGCATGCGACCGGTCGAGGCCGACCCCGCCGAAGCCACCGAAGCCACTCCGACCGACGCTGACCGGCCCGGAGCTGACCAGCCCGACAGCGGCCCGACCGCGGCAGACCCGTCCACCGTCGGGTCGTCCCCGACCGACCCGACGAAGAGCAGCGGCCCACCCGACTGACCCGCCCCCGACGGTGTGCCAGGGGCGGGTCTCCACCGGCCCGGATCAGGTAGTGGTGTCGCGCAGCGGCTTGCCGTCCTGCATGTCGGCGAGCATGTCGCGCATCTCGCCATCGCCCAGCGAGTGCTTGTCGTGCTGTGCCTCGACCAGCTCGTACAGGGTGGTCTGCACCTTCCCGACGTCCGGCACGTCGGCGAGCACCGACTGGCCGCGCTCACCAGCCGACTCGATGGTGAGTGTCCCGCAGCCGAGCAGACGCTCGACGAAACGCTGGTTCATCGAGTGGTCGTTGACCCGGGCGAGCGGAAGGTCCCGCCGGTCCCGGGAGAGCACACCCTGCTGAAGCAGGACTCGCTCGTTCGTGAACAGGTAGTGGGTGGTGCGCCAGACCAGGAACGGCCACAGGCCGAGCCAGAGCACCGCGACCAGGGCGATCGCCCCGATCACGGCCAGCGCGACCGAACCGCCGCCACTCTCGGGCAACAGGAGCACGCCGACCACCACCGCGGCGATGGCCAGCACCAGCACCGCGATCGGCCGGATCAACGCCTTCCAGTGCGGGTGCAGGTGCAGCACGACGTGCTCGTCCTCGGTGAGCACGTCTTCGGGAAACGCCACGGGAACCTCCAACGCGATTTTCTGGACGCGCAGACGGTAAACCCCCCAGGCCCCACCACAACATCCGCCGCGCGGGCCCACTCGGGCCCTACGTGATCTTGCCCGTCCTCAGCGGAGGTGCAGGACGTCGCCGGCGGCCAGGGTTCGGGCGCCGGTCGACGTGGTGACCATCAGTTGGCCGTCCGGGTCCACCCCGGTGGCGGTGCCGGTCAGGGAGTCGCCGTCGGGGAGCAGGACGCGTACCTCGCGCCCGATCGTCGCGCAGGCCGCCAGGTAGGCGTCGCGCAGGCCGCTGGCCACCGCGTCGCCGCCCGCCGAACGCCAACGGTCGTACCAGTCGGCCACCGCCCGCAGCAGCGCCCGCAGCAGCGGATCTCGATCGGTGGCCACCGCGCCGGCCAACTGGAGCGAGGTGGCCGGCAGCCCGGTCGGATTCACCGGCAACTCGTCGGCGCGCAACGTCACGTTGAGCCCGATGCCCAGCACGATCGCCGGCGGTTGGTCCGGCGCCCGTCCAGGCACCGCCTCGGCCAGCACGCCCGCGCACTTCGCGTCGTCGATCAGCAGGTCGTTCGGCCACTTGAGGGTGGCTTCCAGCTCGGCGAGCCGGGCCACCGCCTCCACCAACGCCACGCCGGCCAGCAACGGCAGCCACCCGTACCCGGTGGGTGTCGCCGGCAGCCAGCCGCGGTCCGGCACGGCCTCGCCGGGCCGCAGCAGGACGCTGGTCGCGATGCCGGCCCGCGCCGGCGACTGCCAGACCCGCCCGCGCCGGCCGCGCCCCGCGGTCTGCCGCTCGGCGACCACGACCAGGCCCTCGGGCTCGTCGGCCCGCGCGGCCTCGGCCACGTCGGCGTTGGTGGAGCCGGTCTCGGCACGCAGCTCCAGGCGGGCCCACGGCCCGTTCGGCGCTGTCAACGCGCGGCGCAGCCGGGCCGCCGAGAGCGGCGGCCGGTCCAGATCGGTGTACGGGGAGCCCGGCATTCCGCCAGCCTACGGCGGTGCTCCGGTCGACACTGAGGCGTACTGCACAGCGGCACCCACCTGAACCATCGTTATATTCCCTGGGTGACTACCGAGACCGGGACCAACATGCACAGCACCGCGGGCAAGCTGGCGGACCTGGAGCGCCGGGTCGACGAGGCGGTGCACGCCGGGTCGGCCCGCGCCGTGGAGAAGCAGCACGCGCGCGGCAAGAAGACCGCCCGCGAGCGGATCGAGATGCTGCTCGACGAGGGCTCCTTCGTCGAGCTCGACGGGCTGGCCCGGCACCGGTCCACTGCCTTCGGGCTGGAGCGGAACCGCCCGTACGGCGACGGTGTGGTCACCGGCTACGGCACGGTGGACGGCCGGCAGGTGTGCGTCTTCGCGCAGGACTTCACTGTCTTCGGTGGCTCGCTCGGTGAGGTCTTCGGCGAGAAGATCGTCAAGGTGATGGACCTGGCCATGAAGATCGGCTGCCCGGTGGTCGGCATCAACGACTCCGGCGGCGCGCGAATCCAGGAGGGCGTCGTCTCGCTCGGCCTCTACGGCGAGATCTTCTTCCGCAACGTGCGGGCTTCCGGCGTCATCCCGCAGATCTCACTGGTGATGGGGCCCTGTGCCGGCGGCGCTGTCTACTCCCCGGCGGTCACCGACTTCACCGTGATGGTCGACCAGACCTCGCACATGTTCATCACCGGCCCCGACGTGATCAAGACGGTGACGGGCGAGGACGTCGGCATGGAGGAGCTGGGCGGCGCGCGTACGCACAACACCCGCAGCGGCAACGCGCACTACCTCGCCAGCGACGAGGAGGACGCCGTCGACTACGTCAAGGCGCTGCTGTCGTACCTGCCGTCGAACAACCTCGACGAGCCGGTCGTGGTCGACGCCCCTGCTTCGCTTGAGGTCAATGACGAGGACCGGGAGCTGGACACGCTCATCCCGGACTCGGCCAACCAGCCGTACGACATCCACACGGTGATCGAGCACGTCCTCGACGACGGGGAGTTCCTGGAGGTCCAGCCGCTCTACGCGCAGAACATCGTGGTCGGCTACGGCCGGGTCGAGGGACGGCCGGTCGGCGTGGTGGCCAATCAGCCGATGCACTTCGCCGGCACCCTGGACATCGCCGCCTCGGAGAAGGCCGCCCGGTTCGTCCGCACCTGCGACGCGTTCAACATTCCGGTGCTGACCTTCGTGGACGTGCCCGGCTTCCTGCCCGGCACCGGCCAGGAGTGGGACGGCATCATCCGCCGGGGCGCGAAGCTCATCTACGCGTACGCCGAGGCGACCGTCCCGAAGGTCACCGTGATCACCCGCAAGGCGTACGGCGGGGCGTACGACGTGATGGGCTCCAAGCACCTCGGCGCGGACCTGAACTTCGCCTGGCCGACCGCGCAGATCGCGGTGATGGGCGCGCAGGGCGCTGTGAACATCCTCTACCGCTCCGAGCTGGCCGGGGCCGAGGACCCGGCGGCCGTCCGGGCCGAGAAGATCGCCGAGTACGAGGACACCCTGGCCAACCCGTACGTGGCCGCCGAGCGCGGGTACATCGATTCGGTGATCGCTCCGCACGAGACACGCACCCAGATCGTCCGGGCGCTGCGCGTCCTGCGGACCAAGCGGGAGACCCTGCCCCCGAAGAAGCACGGCAACATCCCGCTGTAGAGCCCTGCTCACGTGATCCGCACAACTTCGGGGATGGTGCTGCTTCCGGGGATCGGGAGGCAGCGACATCCGTGAAGTTGCGCGGATCGTGGAAGGGTCAGCACGCCGGGTTGGCAGCGGGGCACAGTCGTTGGGCGGCCGTACGGCCCAGCGCCTCAAGATCCGCGTCGCCCAGGCCCAGGCCAGGGTCGGGCACCAGCACCGTGACCAGATCGCCGACCCGGACCACGACTGTCATCCCGACCGGCTTGGAGCGCTGGAGCGTCCTTCCGGCGGCCGGGCCACGGGGGGCGAACGGCACGTGCCGCACCAGTACCGACTCGTCACCGGCGAAGTTGCTCGCCGCCGTCTCCCAGGCGTGCTTGCTCTCGTTCGGCGTCGTCTCGCCCGCGGCGACGACGTTCTCGACGACATGCCACTCGGGGCAGGCGTCGAGCAGCGCCCTCAGGTGAGTGAAGAGTCGCGCACTCACCAGCGGATCGAGCCGGTAGACGTCCTGGCTCAGTTCGGCCCGTACCGGCGCCCTGCCGTCCCTCGTCGGCGACAACAGGGTCTGCGACCGCGAGTAACGGGAGTACGCGGGAACCGTCGGCACGCCGCGGTCGTCGCCGCACCTCTGCAACGTCGGATCCAACCGGACGACCTCACCGAGGCCAGCGTCGCCCAACTGCACGGCGCCTTTCATCGCCGGCACCTCGGTGACAGCCAGCAGGGAGTCGAGGGGGATGTCCATCCGGACCGGGCCCTGCGTGGACGCAGGCAGGGCGGCATCGGGCGGAGCCGACGCCCGTTCCGTCAGGGCGTACGCCGGGCCAGTCACGGCCGCGAGCACCGCGACCGTCGCCAGCGCGACAGTACGACGACTACGGCGACGGGCACGGGACCGGATCTCCTGCGGCTCCGGCCACCTGACGTCACGCAGGTCCCGGTGAACCCGTTCGACGAATGCCAGGTCGTCGTCACGCATCGGTGGCCTCCTCCAGGTCAGAGACGGCGAGCAGACCGGCGAGCGCGGTACGCCCCCGGGAGAGACGGGCCTTGACGGTGCCCACCGGGGCCGCGGTCTCCCGCGCCACCTCGGCGACCGGCATACCCATCAGGTAGTACAGGGCGATGGCGGTGCGCTGCTCCTCGGGCAGTCGACGCAGGGCGGCGACCACCGCGACGGTGTCGGTGCCCGGCCCGGGAACGGTCTCGGTGGCCCCGTGTCGCAGGTAGGCGCGGGCGCGGCTCCGCAGGCTGCGCCACCGGCTGACGGCGACCCGGCTGGCCACCACCCGTACCCACGCCTCCGGGTCGTCGTACCCGCTGATCGTCGACCAGCGCTGCCACGCCCGGACGTACGCCTCCTGCACGGCGTCCTGCGCCTCACCCCGATCGCCGGTGAGGGCGTAGACGAACCCGAGGAGTCGTTGCCGACTCCCCCGGTAGAACTCGTCGAACCCGTCGACGTCCGGCACCCGCTACCTCCCCGTGTCGGTCGCTGGGAACACGCACCGGCAAGGGCCGTTGGTTGCCCGGTCAGGCGATCGACTTTTCCAGTTCGTCGAGCGGGAACGCGCCGGCCCCGATCCGCTCCCGGACCGCCCGGCGCACGGCCCGCTGCACGGCGACGTTGACCGGCGTCGGCACCCCGTGCAACCGGCCGAGCAGCGCGATCTCACCGTTGAGGTGGTCGACCTCGGTCGAGCTGGCGCCCCGGGCCAGGCTCTGCCAGGTGGAGCCGCCGGAGCGGGCCTCGCCGTCGACCGGGCGCTGTCCGACCAGGTCGCCGCGTTCGGCCTTCTCCTCCTCTGGCGAGGTGTGCGCGATGCCGGCGGCGGCGAGCGCGGCGACGCCCTCGGCGCGTACCCGCTCGACCAGCGCATCCGGGATGTCCCGGCCGAGCAACGCCTGTAGGCCGTTACCGAGGTTGCTGAGCAGCTTGCCGTACTTCCAGCGCAGCACGTCGGTGCGGACCGGTGCGACGAAGCCGGCGGCGGTCAGGTCGGCGGCGACAGCCCGGTCGGTGTCGTCGGCGCCTCCGGGGTACCGGCCGATGTGGAGCATCCCGGGATGCGGGTACCCGTTGGCTACCACCACACCCGGGTCCAGGTGGGTGGCCGGCAGCCAGACGCAGACCGGGTGCACGTCGGCGAAGAGGCGCAGCGCGGCCCGCTCGTTGGCCACCCCGTTCTGCGCGGTCACCAGCGGCAGACGTTCTCCCGCCGTGCCGCCGCCGACCACCGGAGCGTCCACCCAGGCTGCCAACGCGTCGGCGGTGTCCTGTGACTTGACGGTGAGAATCAGCACGGTGTCCGCCGGCAGCGGCTGGTCGGTGGGCCGGTCCACCGCCGCGAGCCGGGCGGTGACCTCACCCTCGGGCTGTCGCAGGGTCAGGCCCCGCGCTCGGATCGCCTCCAGGTGCGCACCCCGGGCCACTACCGTCACGTCCCGGTCGGCCTGGGCCAGCCGTACGCCGATGGTCCCGCCGACCGCACCCGCGCCGATGATCAGGTATCGCATCGCCTCATTCTGCCCGGATCGACCGGAGCGAGGCGGCTAGGGCGACGTGGGGAGGAACGGGCCGGCGAGCAGGAGCGCTCCGGCGATCAGCGCCGCCACGTTGACCAGGGCGAAGAAGCCCACCCAGAAGAGCGGCGGGAACGGGGTGAGCCCGGCGAGCTGGTCGGCGTCGGAGGCGGGCATCCGGCCCCGCGAGCGCAGCCGTTGCAGCTCGACCACCGGTCGCACCCCACCGAGCAGCAGGAACCACACACCGGTGTACGCGAACGCGGCCTGGACCTGCGGCGTCGCGTACCAGGAGACGGCGAACACCAGTGCGCCCGTGACCAGCAGCGACACCACACCGAAGGCGTTGCGGATCATGACGAGCATCGCCAGCAGAAGCGCCACGGCCACCCAGAGCAGCAGGGTGATCCGGTTACCACCGAGCAGCCAGGCCCCGGCCAGCCCGACCAGCGGCGGTGCGACGTACCCGGCGAGCAGAGTGAGGATCATGCCCGGCCCGGTGGGGCGGCCGGCGGAGAGCGTCAGCCCGGACGTGTCCGAGTGCAGTCGGATGCCGCGCAGCTTACGGCCGGTCAGCAGGGCGACCAGGGCGTGCCCGCCCTCGTGCGCGATGGTGACGGCGTTACGGGCGATCCGCCACGGCAGGCGGGTGGAGACCACCACCAGCGCTACGACCCCGGTGATCAGCACCAGCAGCGCGGGCGGGTCCGGCTGCGCGCCGAACAGCGTGTCCCACTTCTCGCCCAGTCCGTCGATCGACATCATGGGGCGCGAGCCTACCGGCGGCGTTCCGTGTCGTTCCCAAGGCACCGGCTCGTATCCTGTGAGACTGATCGAGTGGCGAGCGAAGCGGGAGGTGACGGTCGGTGAGCACTGCCCCCCTGGAGCCGCACGTCGGTCTGTGGACCGAAGCCGACTACTTCGCCCTGGGCGAGACGCCTGACCGGATCGAACTGCTCGACGGGAGCCTGTTGGTGAGCCGGGCCCCGAGCCGACGGCACCAGCGGGTGTCGCGTCGGCTGGCGAACAGCATCGAGGCAGCAGCAGAGCCTCGGGGTTTCCTGGTCTATGACGCGATCAACGTCCGGCTCGGCGTCGACCGGGTCGTGATCCCGGATCTCGTCGTCACCGATGCCGATGACGACGGCACTTATCTCGACTCCGACCGGGTGTCTCTCGTCGGGGAGGTCGTCTCGCCGGGGAACGCGGCCGCTGACCGTCTGCTCAAGATGCAGCTCTACGCCATCGCGAGAATCCCCTGGTACCTGCTTGTCGAGCAGGACGGGGACGGCCACTCGTTGCGGCTGTTCCGGCTCGACGGCGAGCACTACGTCGAGGACCAGGTGGCCAAAGCCGGCGAGACGTTGAGCGTCGTCGAGCCGTTCCGCTGGCAGCTCGACCCGGCCGCACTCCGCTGATCCGTCCCGCCTCGTCCAGGGGTCCCGCACCCAGTCATTGAAGCTTTTATTCAACCGCACTTGCGATCTAGGGCACTTACCTCCAAAGATGATTGTCGATAGAGCAATCCTCTTGGAGGCACTCATGGCCCGTACCTCATCATCGCTGCGCCGCGCACTCGCGGCCAGCCTCACCGTCCTCGCCACCGCGGCGGCGGCCCTGGTCGCGACCGCCGGACCGGCGGCCGCCGCCACCACACCCGGTGTCGACGTGTCCCGCTACCAGGGCAGCATCAACTGGACAAGCGTCCGCAACGCCGGCATCCAGTTCGCCTTCATCAAGGCGACCGAGGGCACCAGCTACAAGGACCCGAACTTCAACGCCAACTACGTCAACTCGTACAACGCCGGGGTGATCCGCGGGGCGTACCACTTCGCCCGCCCGAACATCTCCGCCGGCTCCACCCAGGCCAACTACCTGGCCTCCAACGGCGGCGCCTGGTCGGCGGACAGCCGCACTCTCCCGGCCGCGCTGGACATCGAGGGCAACCCGTACAGCGGCGGCTACTGCTACGGGCTCAGCACCACCGGGATGCGCAACTGGGTGCAGGACTTCCTGAACACCTACCGCTCCCGGACCGGCCGGTACGCGGTCATCTACACCACCACCAGCTGGTGGAACCAGTGCACCGGCAGCTGGACCGGCCCGTGGGCGAACCACCCGCTCTGGCTGGCCCGCTGGTCGAGCACGCCCGGCGCCCTGCCGGCTGGGGCTTCGGTGTGGAGCTTCTGGCAGTACACCAGCACCGGCGCAGTCTCCGGAATCAGCGGCAACGTGGACCGCAACTACTGGAACGGCGACCGGAGCCGCCTGATCGCGTTGGCCAACAACACCTGACCGGGCCGTTGGCGGCAGCGGGATCGACGATCACCATTATGGTCGACAATCGGTCCGGCTGCCGCCACACCACCGGGTACGGGTCAGGCCCGCCGCCGGCTCAGGGCCGGCACCACAGCGTCCTCACGAGCCAGCGCTCCCCTGCGGGTCATGCGCCAGGCAGCAACACCAAAGCCGGCAACGATCACGACGCCGAGCAGTGCGACGAGCACCGAAACCCCCGCGCTGACCAGCAGCAGGATCGCGTCGCCAAGCGCCACGAGCATCCACAGTGCCAGCCGAGGCCGAGCGTCCCTCCGTCGGTAACGCATGTCGTGCCTCCTTCCGTCGTCGACTGTCAATTACCCAGGACCACGGAAGGTCATGCGAAGAAGTTTCAGTCCTGACGGTCGGGCACGAAACCCTTGGCGATCCGGTCGAAGTTCGGCAGGTTGGCCTGCCAGTCCTTCTCCGCGATCTCCCATCGCAGGGCGTAACCGCGGTTCTTGGCCGTCACGAACCCCCGGTTACGGACGTGGATCCGCTGCCCGTCCCGGGTCTCCAGCCACTCCCAGTCACCGCAGGTCTTCCAGAAGTCGCACGCCTTGATGCTGAGGTACTGGTAGTTCTTGACGCGGCTAGCGCGATTCGGCTCCTGCTCCCGCCAGTCCGCGACCGCATCCTTCTTTGGGGTGGGGGTCCACTGCACGAGCAGCTTTCCCGGCCCGTTGGACTGGTTGAAGACGACCGTGTTGCCGTCGACCTGGCTACGCACCCAGCCATCGGGCAGCGGCAGGGAGAAGCCTTCGGGGTCCTTGTGCAGCTTCCAGCCCGCCGGCAACGCGTTCGGGTCCACCGAGGGGGTGGCCGAGGCCGACGGGCTCGGCGCACCGGTGGTGGGTGGCGGAGGCGCGGCAGCGGAGGTCGGCGCAGCCCCCGAGGTCGCGCCAGCACCGGTCGGGTTGGCCTGCGGGGTCTTGTCGCCATCACCCTTGGTCAGCATCGGCACGACCACCACGAGGCCGATCAGCAGCAGCGCGACCACGGCGCCGATCAGCAGGTTACGTCGGGTGTTGTTCGGCTTTGTGCCGTCCGAGGGCGGCACCGCCGCGCGGCCGGCCGGACTGACCGGCGGCATGAGCGACGTCGGCGTGGTCGGCTTGCGCTGCTCCGGAGCGACCGGCGGACCGTCGACCACCGTCGGCTCGTCGTCGACGTTCGTCGTACCGTCGCCGCTTGTGTCGGGCGCGGCCGTGACCTTCGCGGTCGGCTCGGCATCGGTCGGCTCGGCATCGGACGGTCGGTCGATCGTGGCGGTCGGCTCGGCCGGGGCCGCTGCCGCCGACTCGGCCGGCACGACCGCAGTCGGGTCGGCGACCGCACCGGAAACGACGGCCGTCGGCGTGGCATCGGCGGCCGGGGTCGCGGCGGCACCGGAGGTGGCGGCGGAGGTGGTAGCCGCGGCGGCCGGCGGCGGCGACACCGGCCGGTCGACACTCTCGGCCGGTCGTGGGGCCGGCACCACCGGCAGGCGCGGCTCGCGCGGACCGTTCGGCCCAGGCCGGCGTACGCCATCGAGCAGGGAGATGCCGCGCGACCGCTTGCCCCCGGCGCGGCGCAGCAACCGCTCCGCCACCTCGGCGGTGATGCGCTCGTTCGGGTCCTTGCGCAGCAGCCCGTTGAGGACGGCCTTGAGCGGGCCGGCGTTCTTCGGCGGCGGAATCGGCTCGGTGGCCAACGCGGCCAGGGTGCCGATCGCCGACGGCCGGGCGTACGGCGACTTGCCCTCGACCGCCGCGTAGAGCGTCGCGCCCAGCGACCACAGGTCGGCCTCCGGCCCGGCGGTGCCGTCCCGGGCCCGCTCCGGCGAGATGTACGCGGGCGAGCCGAGCACCATGCCGGTGCGGGTCACGTTGGGGTCACCGGGGATCGTGGCGAGACCGAAATCGGTCAGCACCACCCGACCGTCGTCGCCGAGCAACACGTTGCCGGGCTTCACGTCGCGGTGCATGACGCCCGCCTTGTGCGCGGCGCTGAGCGCACCCAGCACGCCCAGGCCGATCTCGACCGTGCGGGCAACCCCCACCGGGCCGTCCTCGGCGAGAGTGTCCTGCAACGACTTCGACGCCACGTACTCCATGACGATCCACGGATCGCCGTCGGTGCGCAGCACGTCGAAGATGCGGACGACATTGGCGTGGTTGAGCCGGGCGATGGCCCGCGCCTCCCGCAACGAGCGCTCCCGCATTTCGCGGCGTTCCTCATCGGTGAGACCGGGTGGCGGCACCAACTCCTTGATGGCGACGTCCCGATGCAGCACCTCGTCGCGCGCCTTCCACACCCTGCCCATGCCGCCCTGGCCGAGCGGCGACAGGAGCCGGTATCGGTCAGCGACGAGTTGGGGAAGCGCGTTCGACATCGGTGAGACGGTACCCGGACCCGCTGACGCTCACACCGCCGGCACGCCACTGTGCGCTTCGGGTAACTTCGCGCCGCGTACCCTGGCGGCATGTCTGCCGAAGAGCCGCTGTTCCGGGTCGTCCGCGGCGTGCCCACAGCCGAAGAGTTGGCCGCTCTGGTGGGGGCGATCATCGTCCGAACCCGTCCGGCCGCCGCCCCCGTCCCGGCGACCGCGTCCGCCTGGGCGCTCAGCGGTCGACCCGGCGGATCCCGCGGGTGGCGCGCCGCCGGCCTGCCCCGCTGACCCCGAGACCTGCCGTACGGGGGCTGTCAGGGTGGCGTTGAGCCGTTAACCTCACTCAGGGAAACGGTGCCGTTACGGGTAGGGAGGATCCATGATCCCCGAAGAGGACCGGCCAGCACCCTGGCTACACGGTTACGGCGGCATCGAAGCCGACATCAGCCAGCTCAGAGAGTTCGCCGACCGGCTCGCCGCCGAGGTCGAGAGCAACTACGCGCCGCACCTGTCGTACATCGCCGAAGACATGTCGGCGAAGCTGCCCAACCCGTGTGACGCCTTCATCGAGCTGGTCACCTTCCTGCACGCCCACCACGAGACGCAGCAGGCCACCGCCGACATGGTGTACGCCGTCCGAGGCGCCACCGGCCACCTGGCCGCCGCCGCCGATCAGGTCGCCACCCACTACGCCGACAGCGACGCCTTCACCGCCGCCCGAGTGGTCGACGTGCAACGAGCCCTCGCCAACCCTTTGAACATGCTGCCCGGCGGCCCTACGTCAATGCTGACCGACCCGACCGGTCCCGACGCCGAAGGGCCGGTGGTCCTGCCGTGATCGAACGGGGCACCGGCCGCACTTCCGGCCTCACCGACTGGCACCTCATGGACGTCAACAGCATGTGGGCCTGCCTCCAGGACCACGACACCGCCAACCACTGGAAGCAGGTCGCCGGCTGGCGCAAGGTCTGCGACCTGGCGCAAACCCACCTCGGCCGCCTCCAGCAGTACCGACGCGGACTCGCCGAGGCGTGGCCCCCCGAAACCAGCGCCGCCTCCCGCACGTACCTCGCCGAACTCGACGAACTCATCGACAAGGTGCAGCGCACCCACGACGCCGCCGCCGCGAACTACACAGCGCTCTCCGCCGCAACCCAGGCCATCGGCACCACCCGCGCCGCACTCCACAAGATCTACGAGGAGTACGCGACCAAGTTCCAGCAGAAGCAGGCGTACGAGTCGATGGTCGCCGACCCGAAAGCGGTGATGGGCAACCGGGCCACCACGCCACCTGTTGCTGACGGGGAACTGGAACGGCTGAACGTGCAGGCCCGCTCCATGATGTTCAACCTGAGCGGCGAACTCCAACAAGCCCAAGCAACCCTCCAAAAACCCCCCGTGGCGCCTAGGAATGTGCGGCAGCCGGACGACCCTGACGTCTATGGCGGTTATTCGGCACCCCCTATTCCGCCGATAGTTCCAGTGCCCTTACCCACGTCCACCACTGAGCCTCGTGGCGCAAGTGCTGGGCGGGTAGGTTCCGCCGCCCCCACGATCTCGGGGATCGGTCCAGTCCTCGGGGGTGCGCCCGCTGGATACTCCCTGCCGCCCACTGGGACGACGCCACCAACCGTTCAAGCACCGGGAGCAGGAGGCCCACCAGCTTCGGTTGGCCCTGGCATTACGCCAAGGATGCCCCCTGCTTCCATCAGCTCGCCTTCAACGCCTCCCATGCGAACACCCCAACCTGGGGGCCTGTCAAAACCAGTCAGCGGGGGCCTCGAGGGGAAGGCAGCACATCCCGCAACGCCCACCCGCCCGGCCCCTTCCGCCGGAGGATTAATCGGCGGCGTCCCGGGGCCAGCCCTAGGTCATCCGGTCAACAACTCTGGCACCCCTAGAAGGGTCAATCCGGTAGGCGGGGTCATCGGCGGCGGCGGCGCTGGGACTGCGCCCACCGGTTCGGCTGGAAGTCGGCCGGGCGGGGCACGTAGCTCCAATGGAGGTTTGAACGGTTTCCCGATTGGCGGTGCACCCGGTCTACCTGGAACCGGCGGCCGTCCAAGGACTGGGGCAGAGGGCGAAGATAACTCTCGATACTGGGATCCGGATAACCCATGGGAGACCGACCAGGGCGTCCCTCCGGTGGTTCGCCCACCAGACAGGGACAATCCGATCGACCCCGGTCCGGCAATTGGTTTCGGCAGGTGATTGAGTCAACCCTGGAGGGTCTTTCCAGACTAGCCCTGGTCGGAGTCTTGTTCCCTGCAAGCCTTGCCGCCCCACCCCAGGATGCAGACCTAATACGGGGCGATCAATGGCACCTGCCATTCCTGCGAATTGAGCAGGTACATAAGCTTAGTCAAGGGTCCGGCGTGATCGTTGCAGTGCCAGACACAGGAGTCGACCCCCATCCCGACCTGCGCGAGAATTTACTCGTAGGGACCGACGTTATTCCCGGGGGAAATGGTGACGGGCGCCGGGATCGGGACAGTCATGGAACTTCAATGGCTGGCCTGATCGCCGCGCATGGGAAGACAAACAATCAAGGCGCCCTGGGTATTGCACCGAGAGCAAAGGTCCTTCCAATTCTGGATACCCCACCTAACGGCGTGGGCAATCCCGACGCACTAGCTTCCGGCATTGAATTCGCCATCGCCGGCGGTGCCGACGTTATCAGCATTTCAGCGGTCGCCGGTGCCAGCATACGACTTCAGCGAGCGATCAGGGCAGCCCAGGATGCCGACATCGTAGTGGTCGCCGCAGCAGGTAATGCGCCTTCCGACACGGGCGTCCGCTATCCGGCCAGCGAGGAGGGTGTTATTGCGGTTGGGGGTGTCGATCGCGCTGGACAACATGCTGCCATTTCGGTCACCGGGCCGAACATCGATGTGGTCGCTCCTGCCGTTGACATCTATAGCACCAGTTACGGCGGGAAATACTCCAAGGGGACTGGCACATCGAGCGCGACGGCGATCGTTGCGGGCGCGGCTGCGTTGATCAGGTCCAAGTACCCGTACCTGCCGGCCCGAGAGGTGGCGCACCGGCTCACGGCTACCGCCGTCGACAAGGGCCCTCCTGGGCGTGACGACGAGTACGGCTATGGAGTCATCGATCTTGTGGCGGCGCTGACGGCAGACGTACCGCCGCTTGGGTTTGAATCGGTGAGCGCTCCGGCCGGTGCTGGCCCGACCACGACGGCTGGCGCCCAGCCGGGCGGGGAGAGCGATAGCGCGACCGCGCGTGGGCTGGTCACTCTCGGGGTGCTCGTGGCTGCCGGGGTCGGGTGGGCCGTGATAGCGCGGCGGCGTCGACGTGGCGATGATCCGCCACCCAGAATCAGTCGCTGAACGATCGGCGAAGCGGTGATCCACTCGGCTTGCAGGAAGTCGCGGTGTCCGGAGGGACGGGATCGCGCGTTTTCCTGCAAGTCGAGTGGATCAAGGGCGCGGGCCACCCGGCGGCGGGGTGTCGGTCTTGGTGGGTGGCTGGGCGGTAACGTCGGGGTGGTGTCTGAGACTTTGCCGCTCCGCCTCGTGCTCGCATCGGCGAGCCCTGCCCGTCGTAAGTTGCTCCAGGCTGCCGGCGTCGAGCCGGAGGTGCTGGTCAGTGGGGTGGACGAGTCCCTGGTGGTGACCGAACGGGCCGAGGAGTTGTGCCTGGAGTTGGCTCGCCTGAAGGCGCAGGCGGTGTTGACCCGGCTCAATTCGGCCGCGGATCAGCGGACGTTGGTGATCGGTTGTGACTCGGTGCTCGCCTTCGACGGGGAGATCCTCGGCAAGCCGGCGGATGCCGCGGACGCTACCCGGCGGTGGCTGCGGATGCGGGGACGCAGCGGCGTTCTCCACAGCGGGCACTGCCTGGTCGACGTTACTGCGGGCCGGCGCGCGGAGGCGGTCGCGTCGACGACGGTCCACTTCGCTGACATCAGTGACGACGAGATCGCCGCGTACGTGGCCACCGGTGAGCCGCTGGCGGTGGCCGGCGCGTTCACGATCGACGGGCTGGGTGGGCCGTTCGTGGAACGGATCGAGGGTGACCCGGGGACGGTGGTCGGGCTGTCGATGCCGCTGCTGCGCCGGCTCCTCGCCGAGCTGGATCTGCGGATCACCGACCTGTGGACGACTGTCGCGCCGGGCGGCCAAATGGTCGAGCCGCTCGGTAACGTCCGGTCATGACCATCAAGTCGATCCCGCTCACCAACGAGCTGCACGCCTATCTGGTCGCACACGGCTCCCCGCCGGACGAGATCATCCGTGACCTGGCCGAGGAGACCCGGTCGGTGCTGCCCGAGCACGCCACCATGCAGGTGGCTCCGGAGCAGGCCGCGTTCCTGACGTTCCTCACCCGGCTGCTCGGCGTGCGGCAGGCCGTCGAGGTCGGCACGTTCACCGGGCTCTCGTCTCTGGCGATCGCCCGCGGGTTGCCCGAGGGTGGGCAACTGACCTGCTTCGACATCTCCGAGGAGTTCACCGGCATCGCCCGGCGCTACTGGGCTCGGGCCGGCGTGCAGGATCTGATCGACCTGCGCATCGGCCCGGCCGCGGACGGGCTGCGGGAGTTGCCGCACGAGCGGCACCTGGACTTCGCGTTCATCGACGCGGACAAGACCGGCTACCCGATCTACTGGGCCGAGTTGGTGCCCCGGATGCGTCCGGGTGGGGTGATTGCCGTCGACAACGTCCTGCGTGGTGGGCGGGTCATCGCCCCGCGGGACGCCAATGACCGGGCCATCGCCGCGTTCAACGACGAGGTCCTCGCGGACGTACGGGTGGACCCGGTGATGCTGGCGATCGCGGACGGCCTGACCCTCGCCCGGGTCCGCTGACCGACGCCGCACGCAGCGACGGGGGTGTCCCCACCAGAGGGACACCCCCGTCAGTGAAAGCCGCCGTCAGCGGACGCTGCGGGCGAACTGGCGGGCAGCCCAGTAGACGCCCAGCGCGGCGAGGACAGCGGTGATGCTGAGGCCCTGCCAGACCTTGTCGCTGCCCAGGTCACCGGCGAACAGCGCCCGGGTGCCGTCGACCGCCCAGGAGAACGGGTTCCAGTTGGCGATGCCCTGCAACCAGCCGGGCGCGAAGGTCAGCGGCAGCAGGATGCCGGAGAGCAGCAGCACCGGCTGCGCCACGGTGTTCATCAGCGGGGCCAGCGCGTCCTCACTCTTGACCTTGAGGGCGACGCCGTAGGAGACGGCCGAGGTCATGAGGGCGATCAGGGCGAGCATCAGGTACGCCAGCAGCAGGTCCCCGAGGAACACCCGAAGGTCGAAGATGAGCGCCAGGAGCGTGATGATGACGGCCTGCACCAGGAGCGAGACCACGTCGCGCAGCGAGCGACCGAGCAGCAGGGCGAGCCGGCTGATCGGGGTGACCCGGGAGCGTTCGATGACGCCGGCTCGCAGCTCGGCGATCAGGCCGAAGCCCTGGAACAGTCCGCCGAAGATGGCCAGGAGCACCAGCAGACCCGGTACGAAGATCTTGTAGGCGGCCGCCTGGGTGGGCGCGTTCAGTGCGGGCTTGAGCAGCGGGGCGAAGAGCAGCAGGTACATGACCGGCTGGAACACACCGACGAAGACCCAGACCGGGTTGCGGAGCAGGAGTTGGATCTGGCGCTGGAAGATCAGCCACGTGTCACGGGCGAATTTCATGAGAGTCGTCTCCGGTGGTCAGGACTCGCGCAGCGAGCGGCCGGTCTTGGTGAGGAAGACGTCGTCCAGGCTGGGTCGGTGCAGCTCGATCGAGCGCAGCTCCAGTCCGGCGTGGTCGAGTCGGCGCAGCACCTGCGGGATGGCGGTGGCGCCCTCGTCGACGTAGAGGCGCAGGCCGCCCTCGTCGACCGTCTCCAGCTTGTTGACGTACGGCTCGCCGTCGAGCGTCTGGGCGGCCTGCGGAGTGGCGGCCAGGTCGAGACCGACCAGCACCACGTCGCCGGAGATCTCCCGCTTCAGCTCGGCGGGGGTGCCCTCGGCCACCACCTCGCCGTTGTCCATGATCGCGATCCGGTCGCAGAGCGCGTCGGCCTCGTCCAGGTAGTGAGTGGTGATGAAGACGGTCATGCCGTCGGCGCGGAGCCGGCGGATCTCGTCCCACATGTGTGCGCGGCTCTGCGGATCGAGGCCGGTGGTCGGCTCATCCAGGAAGACGATCTTCGGCTCGTGGATGATGCCGAGGGCGATCTCCACCCGGCGACGCTGGCCGCCGGAGTAGGTCTTGCACTTGCGGTCGGCGTACTCGGTGAGCTGGAAGGCGTCCAGGGCGCGGGCGGCACGCCGCTGCGCGTCGGCCTTGCTGATGCCGTACATCCGGGCGTGCAGCACCAGCTCTTCGCGGGCGGTGGACTCGTCCCAGGTGCTGCCGCCCTGCGGGACGTACCCGATGCGGCGGCGCACCTCGGCCGGGTCCTTGCGCAGGTCGGCGCCCGCGATGGTGGCCTCGCCGCCGTCCGGCTCGATCAGCGTGGCGAGCATCCGCAGCGTGGTGGTCTTGCCGGCGCCGTTCGGGCCGAGGAAGCCGAAGATCTCACCCTTGGCAACGTCAAGGTCGACGCCCCGCACGGCGTCCACCGTCTTCGTCTCTCGACCCGCGCGGGAGCGGAACGACTTCCGCAGCCCCCTGGTCTCGATCATCTCTGCTCCTGGTCGTTCGGGCCGGTCGGGCCGGCCGTCGAGTGGGTCGACGCCGGGCGGCGCAATCCCCCGCTGTGCCGTCAGTAGGCTAACGCGATATAACTTTTTTAGTCAACGTTGATTATTCCGCGTCGGAGTCGGGCGACTCCAGGCCGCCCCTCCACCCCGTCCAACCCTGCGCTTCGTCCAGCTCAGCAGGCAGGTACGACACTCCGGAATCGATCCGCTCCGCGATCCGCTCGCACCAGGTCATCTCCGCCTCCGCGCGCGCCGACCACAGCTCGAACATCCAGGCCACGTGCACCGGCTTGCGGTTGCGCACCCAGTCCGACTCGAGCGAGGCGCGCATGGACTCGACGCCGGCGCGCAGCAGGTTGGCCCGGTTACGCAGGGCGGCGGCGGCCTCGGCGCGCGGCATGGCCGGCAGGAAGGAGAAGGCGGCCACGAACGGGTCGACGGGCTCGCTGATGGTCCACCAGGAGTTACGCAGCAGCGTCTCGAACTCGTCCTCCCCCTTGACCGTCACCTCGTACGTGGTCCGCGCGGGACGGGCGCCCACCTGCTCGGTCGCGACGGCGCGGAGCAGCCCTTCCTCGGTGAGCTTGCGCAGGGCGTGATAGATCGATCCGGGTTGCACGTTCGCCCACTTGTCGGCGCTCCAGCTCAGCAGCTCACGGCGCACGTCGTAGCCGTGCACTGGCTGCATCCACCGCACCAGACCGAGAATCATCATTCGAGTCGAAGACACCCGATAAGCGTAATAGCCAAGTTTGACTAAACCGTGGCGGGTGCAGTGCGCCATCCCACACTGAGCGATCGTTAGGGTCGCCGTGGGCGGCCGATACACTCCCCGTCAGTAACCTGCCCGGGAGGAGCCACCAAGGTGCGCAAGGTACTCATCGCCAACCGCGGCGAGATCGCCGTCCGGGTGATCCGCGCGTGCCGCGACGCCGGCCTGGGCAGCGTTGCCGTGTACGCGGACTCCGACCGCGACGCCCTGCACGCCACCCTCGCGGACGAGGCGTACGCGCTGGGCGGGGACAGCGCGACCGAGACCTACCTGCGCATCGACAAGCTGCTCGACGTCGCCGCTCGGGCCGGCGCCGACGCCGTACACCCGGGTTATGGCTTCCTCAGTGAGAACGCCGACTTCGCCCAGGCCGTCACGGACGCCGGGCTGACCTGGATCGGCCCCACCCCGCAGGCGATCCGTGACCTGGGCGACAAGGTCACCGCCCGGCACATCGCCCAGCGGGCCGGCGCACCGCTGGTCCCCGGCACCCCGGACCCGGTGGCCAGCCCGGACGAGGTGATGGCCTTCGCCGTCGACCACGGCCTGCCGGTCGCCATCAAGGCCGCCTTCGGTGGTGGCGGGCGCGGCCTCAAGGTTGCCCGCACGATGGAGGAGATCCCGCAGCTGTTCGAGTCGGCCACCCGGGAGGCGGTCGCGGCGTTCGGTCGGGGCGAGTGCTTCGTCGAGCGGTACCTCGACCAGCCCCGGCACGTCGAGGCGCAGGTCCTCGCCGACCAGCACGGCAACGTGATCGTGGTGGGCACTCGGGACTGCTCGTTGCAGCGGCGTCACCAGAAGCTCGTCGAGGAGGCGCCCGCGCCGTTCCTCACCGACGCCCAGCGCGCGCAGATCCACGAGAGCGCCAAGGCGATCTGCCGCGAAGCCGGCTACCACGGCGCCGGCACAGTGGAATACCTGGTCGGCGTGGACGGCACCATCTCCTTCCTGGAGGTCAACACCCGACTCCAGGTCGAGCACCCGGTCACCGAGGAGACCGCCGGCATCGACCTGGTCCGCGAACAGTTCCGGATCGCCGACGGCGAGAAGCTGCGGATCACGGAGGACCCGACGCCGCGCGGGCACGCGATCGAGTTCCGGATCAACGGCGAGGACCCAGGCCGCAACTTCCTGCCCGCCCCCGGCACTGTCACCGCGCTGCGTCTGCCCAGCGGGCCGGGTGTGCGGGTCGACACCGGCATCTCGGCCGGCGACGTGATCGGCGGCAACTTCGACTCACTGCTCGCCAAGGTGATCATCGTCGGTGAGACGCGGACCGAGGCGTTGGAGCGCGCCCGCCGCGCGCTGGACGAGATGGTCCTCGACGGAATGGCCACCGCGCTGCCGTTCCACCGGCTCGTCGTGCGGGACGAGGCGTTCACCGCCGAGCCCTTCACAGTGCACACCCGGTGGATCGAGACCGAGTTCCACAACACGGTGCCGCCGTTCAGCGCCGCCGCCGGCACCGCCGAGGCGCCGGCCGAGCGCGACACCGTCGTAGTCGAGGTGGGCGGCAAGCGCATCGAGGTCAGCCTCCCCGCCGGCTTCGGCGGGAGTACGACCACCGCGGCACCCGCCGCCCGCAAGCCGACCCGGCGCGGTGGCGGCGCCAAGGCCGGTGCCCCGGTCGGCGGCGACTCGCTCACCTCGCCGATGCAGGGCACCATCGTCAAGATCGCGGTGGCGGACGGCGACACGGTGGCCGAGGGTGACCTGGTCGTGGTGCTGGAGGCGATGAAGATGGAGCAGCCGCTGCACGCGCACAAGGCGGGTACGGTCAGCGGCCTCAGCGCCGAGGTCGGCGCCGTGATCACCGCCGGTGCTCCCATCTGCACCATCGCCTGAGCCGTCCGGCGGACGATCAGCGCAGGGTTTCGGCGGCGACCTCGCGGACGGCGACGGTCAGGGCGTTCAGCACGTCCGACTCCAGCCGCCAGTGCTGCCAGTACAGCGGAACGTCGAGGTGTCGGCCCGGCGCGAGGTCGACACAGCGACCTGCGGTCAGGTCGGCCTGGGCGATCTGTTCCGGCACCAGACCCCAACCCAACCCGAGCCGGATCGCCTCGCTGAACGCCGGCACCGACGGTACGTAGTTCACCGGCGGGTCGAGCGGTCGACCGACCACCGCCCGGATGAACCGATGTTGCACCCGGTCCTTCCGGTCGAAGACCAACAGCGGGGTGCTCGCCAGCGCGGCGGCGGCGAATCCTCCGGGGAAGTGGGACGCCGCGAATTCCGCTGTGGCCAACGCGCGGTAGCGCACGGCCCCGAGTCGCAGCACCCGGCAGCCCTGCACGGCCTCCCGCTGGGCAGTGACCGCCGCCGTCACCGAACCGTCGCGCAGCAGCTCGGCGGTGTGGTCCTGATCGTCCTGCCGCAGGTCGAACGAGAGCCCGGCGCGCTGCGGCAAGCGGGCCAGCGCGGCGGGGAACCAGGTGGCCAGCGAGTCCGCGTTGACCACCACGGCGACCCGGATGCGGCCACCGCCGGCCAGCGGGCCGCGGGCATCTGCGAGGGCCTCCCGTTCGAGCAGCGCGAGCTGGCCGGCCAGGCGTAGCAGCGGGCGGCCGGCGTCGGTCGCCACGCATGGACGGGCACGGCGGACCAGTACCTGGCCGACTGTCTCCTCCAGCGCCTTGATCCGTTGGCTCACCGCTGACGGCGTGACGTGCAGCAGCCGGGCCGCCGCGTCGAAGCTGCCCTCCGCCACCACGGCCGCGAGTGTCCGAAGCTGCGCCGAGTCGAGACCTTCCATCAGCTGAGCTTAAGTTGCGTGAGAATCTTTAGTTGGACTGGTGACTGCCGACCGCCCTAGCGTCGTCTCCGTGCTCACCTCCGCCGTCGCCGGCTTCTCGGTCTCCATCGCCCTCATCGTCGCCATCGGCGCCCAGAACGCCTTCGTCCTGCGTCAGGGTCTGCGACGCGAGCACGTCGTACCCGTGGTGCTGACCTGCGCCGCTTCGGACGCGCTGCTGATCATGGCGGGGGTGGCCGGGGTCGGTTCGCTGGTGACCGGCCGACCGGGCCTGCTGATGGCGATTCGCTGGGGTGGAGCCGCCTTCCTGCTCTGCTACGCGGGGCTCGCCGCCCGCCGCGCCCTGCGTCCCGGCGCCCTGCTGCCCACCGAGCGGCCGCCAGCCACGTTGGGGGCGACCCTGCTCGCCTGCGCCGCCTTCACCTACCTGAACCCGCACGTCTACCTGGACACCGTGCTGCTCCTCGGCAGCGTGGCCCAGCAACACCCGCACCGGTGGGTCTTCGGCGCCGGCGCCGTTCTGGCCAGTGTGGCCTGGTTCACCGCCCTCGGCGTCGGCGCGCAGCGCCTCGCGCCGCTGCTCGCCCGCGCCGTCGCCTGGCGGGTGCTGGACGCGGTCATCGCCGTCGTGATGGCCGGGCTCGCCGTGGCACTCCTGCTGGGCTGACCCGTTCTACCCGGACTCGCCGTGGCCCCTCCTGTGGCGAGCACCGCGCCACCGCGATCAGGACCGACGACGATGCGAGTGTTTTCCGCGACCACCGGCGGTGGAACCGACCGCGAGCGGGAATGATTGCCGGGTGCGGTTCCTTCACGGCGCGGCTCCCGCGCACGACCTGACCTATACCGACGTCTTCATGGCGCCGGCCCGCTCCGACCTGGGCTCCCGACTCGACGTCGACCTCTCCACCGGCGACGGCACCGGCACCACGATTCCGTTGGTGGTGTCGAACATGACCGCGGTCGCCGGACGGCGGATGGCGGAGACGGTCGCCCGCCGGGGTGCCATCACTGTGATCCCGCAGGACATTCCGATCGAAGTGGTGGCCAACGTCGTCGCCTGGGTCAAGCAGCGCCACCTGGTCTACGACACCCCGATCACGCTGGGCCCGACCGAGACCGTGGGCGATGCCATCCACCTGCTGCCCAAGCGCTCGCACGGTGCGGTGATCGTCGTCGACGACGACGGCCGGCCGATGGGTGTGGTCACCGAGGCGGACACCACTGGCGTGGACCGCTTCGCGCAACTGCGTCACGTCATGTCCACCGAGCTGCACACCGTTCCGGCGGACGCGGATCCTCGTACCGGCTTCGATCTGCTCTCGGCGGGCCGCCGCCGACTCGCCCCGGTGGTGGACGCCGAGGGTCGGCTGGTCGGGGTGCTGACCCGACAGGGCGCGTTGCGCGCCACCCTCTACACACCGGCTGTGGACGACCGGGGCCGGCTGCGGATCGCGGCGGCCGTCGGGATCAACGGGGACGTGACCGGCAAGGCGGCGGCGCTGCTGGAGGCGGGGGTGGACACGTTGGTAGTGGACACCGCGCACGGCCATCAGGCACGGATGATCTCCGCACTTCAGGCGGTCCGGAAGCTGGACCCGGGGGTGCCGGTGGCGGCCGGCAACGTGGTCACTGCCGAGGGCGTACGCGACCTGGTGGAAGCGGGGGCGGACATCATCAAGGTCGGCGTCGGCCCGGGGGCGATGTGCACCACCCGGATGATGACCGGCGTGGGTCGACCGCAGTTCTCCGCCGTGCTCGACTGCGCTGCCGCCGCCCGCCAACTGGGCCGGCACGTGTGGGCCGACGGCGGGGTGCGGCACCCCCGGGACGTGGCGCTCGCGCTCGCCGCCGGCGCGTCGAACGTGATGATCGGTTCCTGGTTCGCCGGCACCTACGAGTCCCCCGGCGACCTCTACACCGACGCGGACGGCCGGCGGTACAAGGAGAGCTTCGGAATGGCCTCGGCTCGGGCGGTCAGCGCCCGAACTGCCGACGACAGCCCGTACGACCGGGCCCGCAAGGCGGTGTTCGAGGAGGGCATCTCCTCGGCCCGGATGCACCTGGACCCGACCCGCCCTGGTGTCGAGGACCTGATCGACGAGATCATCGCGGGAGTACGCAGCGCCTTCACCTACGCCGGCGCACGGGATCTGACCCAGTTCCACGAGCGGACGATCGTCGGCGTGCAGAGCGCCGCCGGCTTCACCGAAGGAATGCCCCTCCCCACGAGTTGGTAAGGGCCACCCTTCCACCGCGTCGATCATGGAGTTGTGGTGCCCCGCAAAAGGGCAGCGATGGGTGAATTGCCCACCATAAGTCCATGATCGACGCGTGTTGGCGCGTGTTGGCGCTCAGGTCGGCAGCCGGCCGAGTACGGCGCGGGCTGCCTCGCGGGGGTTGTCGCCCACACGGTCGGGCAGCGCGCCGGCCAGCCAGAGGGTGGCGAAGCCGTGCGCGATCGACCAGGCCGCGAGCGAGTCCCGGTCGGTGTCGGCGGGCGCGCCACCGTTCGACAGCGCCGCCACCCCGGAGCGGAGCGCGGCGCCGGCCCGGCTCCGCGCCGCGATCAGCTCGGCGTCGTCGGCCCGGTAGAGCTCCGGGCGGAACATCACCTCGAAGTACGCCCGGTGCGTGACCGCGAAGTCGACGTACGCGACGCCGGCCTCCAGCAGGTCGTCATCCGCCGCGGTCAACGTCTCGGCCAGCAGGTCGAAGCCCTGTGCGGCGAGCGCGGTGAGCAGGCCCGCCTTGTCGCCGAAGTGGTGTGCGGGCGCGGCGTGCGAGACACCGGCCCGGCGGGCCAGGTCGCGCAGGCTCAGCGCGGCGGGTCCGACCTCCCCGACGACCTCCAGCGCTGCGGCGAGCAGGGCGCGGCGTAGATCGCCGTGGTGGTAGGCGCGGGTTCCGCTCATGCGCCAAGCCTATCTTGCCATTGACAAGATGAGCATCTGACGCGCAATCTTGTCACTGACAAGTTCCCCCGAGGAGGATTCCGATGGCACCCCTGATCGCCTTGATCGCCGGCGCCGCGCTGGCCCGAATCGCCGGCCTGGTCGGCATCTCCGCACTGGACGGATGGCACCCCGCGCTGCGCGTCGGGCTGGCCGTGATGTTCACGCTCACCGCCGTCGCGCACTTCGTCGGCCAGCGTCGCAGCGACCTGATCGCGATGGTCCCGCCCCGGCTGCCCCGACCGGACCTGCTGGTCACCGCCACCGGCGTGCTGGAGCTGGTCGGCGCGGTCGGCCTCCTGGTGCCGGCGACCGCCCGGGTCGCGGCGGCCGGGCTCGGCCTGCTCATGCTGGCCATGTTCCCGGCCAACGTCTCGGCCGCCCGCCGCGAGTTGACCCTCGCCGGCCGCCCGGTCACCCCGCTCGCACAGCGAACCGCCCTGCAGATCCTGTTCGTGGCCACCGCTGCGGCAATTTCGTTTGGCCCCTGACTATCAGGGGGCTAACCTGCTTGTCGTGGAACTCGTGACCCTCCAGGACGTGCCGCTCGGCCGGCTGCTGGTGGTGGCCGGGCACCTGGTCGGGCAGCGGTGGAACCGCTACCTCGCCGAGGAGCACGGCCTCACCCAGGCCGGCATGATCACCCTGATGACGCTCGCCCGGCACGGCGAGTTGCCGCACCGAGCGGTCGCCGAGAAGGGGTTCGTCCGCCCGGCGACCCTGACCGGCATCGTCGACACGCTTGAGCGCGACGGCCTGGTCGAGCGGCAGCGCGACGACAACGACCGACGCAGCATCCGACTCGCCATCACCCCCGCCGGGCGGGAACGGGTGGCAGCGCTCGACGCGCTCATGCACTCCGGACGGCCCCTCACCTCGGTCGACGCCGACCCGGCGAAGGCCCAGGTGATCCGGGAGTTCCTGCTTGAGGTCATCGGCAGCGGAGACGACCCGCGGATGACCGGACGCCCTACCGAAACGAAGGACCCGGCGTGCTGATCCGACTCCTGCGCGGCCAACTGCGCACCTATCAGAGACCGTTGCTGGCGGTCGTGCTGCTCCAGTTCGTGGGCACCATGGCCTCGCTCTACCTGCCCAGCCTCAACGCGGACATCATCGACCAGGGTGTGGCCCGGGGCGACACCGACTACATCGTGCGCACCGGCGGCTGGATGCTGCTGGTCAGCCTGATCCAGATCGTCTGCTCCATCGCGGCTGTCTACCTGGGTGCCCGGGTCGCGATGGGCTTCGGCCGTGACGTACGCGCCGAACTGTTCGGGCACGTCAACCGCTTCTCCGCCCGCGAGGTGGCCCGGTTCGGGGCACCGTCGCTGATCACCCGCAACACCAACGACGTGCAGCAGGTGCAGATGCTCGTGCTGATGAGCTGCACGATGCTCGTCGCCGCACCGATCATGAGCGTCGGCGGCGTGTTCATGGCGTTGCGTGAGGACGTCGGGCTCTCCTGGTTGATGCTGGTCAGCGTCCCGGTGCTGGCCATCGCCCTCGGCGCGATCATCCGTCGGATGGTGCCGGGCTTCCGGCTGATGCAGACCCGCATCGACACTGTCAACCGGGTGCTGCGGGAGCAGATCACGGGCATCCGGGTGGTCCGTGCGTTCGTCCGAGAGCCGTACGAGACGGACCGCTTCGCCGTCGCCAACGCCGACCTGACCGCGACCGCGCTGCGTACCGGCCGGTTGCTGGCGTTGATCTTCCCGGTGGTCATGCTGGTGCTGAACGTCTCCAGCGTGGCCGTGCTCTGGTTCGGCGCGCAGCGGGTGGACGCCGGCGCGATCCAGATCGGCGCGCTCACCGCGTTCCTCCAGTACCTGATGCAGATCCTGATGGCGGTCATGATGGCCACCTTCATGCTGATGATGGTGCCGAGGGCAGCGGTCTGCGCCGAGCGGATCGTCGAGGTGCTGGACACCGACTCCTCGGTGGTCCCGGCCACCGTGCCGGTCACCGAGCTGCCCAGCCGAGCCGAGTTGGAGCTGCGCGGGGTGCGCTTCCAGTACCCGGGCGCGGTCGAGCCGGTGCTGCGCGACATCTCCTTCCGGGCGACCCCGGGCACCACCACGGCGATCATCGGCAGCACCGGCGCCGGCAAGACGACGCTGCTGTCCCTGATCCCCCGCCTGGTCGACGTCACCGACGGCGCTGTGCTGGTCGACGGGGTGGACGTGCGGGAGTTGGCGCCGGACGAGCTGTGGCGACGCATCGGCCTGGTGCCGCAGCGGCCGTACCTGTTCACCGGAACGGTCGCCAGCAACCTGCGCTACGGCAACCCGGACGCCACTGACGAGGAGCTGTGGTCGGCGCTGGAGATCGCCCAGGCCCGGGACTTCGTGGCCCAGATGCCCGGCGGGTTGGACGCCCCGATCGCGCAGGGCGGCACCACCGTCTCCGGTGGGCAGCGGCAGCGCCTGGCCATCGCCCGCGCCCTGGTCCGGCAACCGGAGATCTACCTCTTCGACGACTCGTTCTCCGCGCTCGACCTGGGCACCGACGCGCGGCTGCGAGCGGCCCTGCGGCCGGTCACCGCGCAGGCGGCGGTGGTGATCGTCGCCCAACGGGTCTCCACGATCATCGACGCCGATCAGATCATCGTCCTGGAGAACGGAGGGGTCGTCGGAGTGGGACGACATGCGGAGTTGTTGGACACCTGCCCGACGTACGCCGAGATCGTGGCCTCGCAGCAGACCACGGAGGTGGCGGCATGAGCGAGCGCGACGAGCCGCGCACCGCGGCCGTACCCAGTCAGAAGCCGGCCGGCGACGGACGGACGCCGGATGAGACCGCGCGGCAGCCCGGCGGGGAGACCGCGCCGGGGACCGGCAGTGGCGCGCCGACGCCGAAGCGGCTGCCACCCGGCCGTCAGGGCGGCGGTCCGGGATGGATGAGCGCCGGAATGCCCGCCGAGAAGTCGATGAACTTCGGCCCGTCGGCCCGACGGCTGCTCGGCCGGCTGCGCTCGCACCGACTGCACCTGGCCGCGATCATCACGTTGGCCCTGGTGAGCGTCGGGTTCAGCGTGGCCGGACCGAAGATCCTCGGCCACGCCACCGACCTGATCTTCACTGGGGTGATCGGCCGGCAACTGCCCGCCGGCACCACCGCCGACCAGGCCGTCGCGGCGGCCCGGGCCAGCGGCAACAACAGCTTCGCCGACATGCTGGCCAGGATGGACGTGGTGCCCGGGGTGGGCATCGACTTCCACGCACTGAGTCGGGTGCTGCTGCTGGCGCTCGGGCTCTACCTGGCGGCGAGTCTGCTGTCCTGGTGGCAGGGTTGGCTGCTCAACGGGGTGGTCCAGCGCACGGTGCTGCGGCTGCGCGCCGAGGTGGAAGAGAAGCTCAACCGGCTGCCGCTGCCCTACTTCGACAGGCAGCCGCGCGGTGAGCTGCTCAGCCGGGTCACGAACGACATCGACAACATCTCCACCAGCCTCCAGCAGACCCTCAGCCAGCTGCTCACCTCGCTGCTGACCGTCGTCGGCGTGCTGGCCGTGATGTTCTGGATCTCGCCGGTGCTGGCCCTGGTGGCCCTGGTCGCGGTGCCGTTGTCGGTGCTGGTGACCCAGCGCATCGCCAAGCGCTCGCAGAAGCAGTTCATCGCCCAGTGGACGCACACCGGCGAGTTGAACGGCCAGATCGAGGAGGCGTACACCGGCCACGAGCTGGTGAAGGTCTTCGGCCGGCAGCGTGAGGTCGAGGCCGCGTTCCACGCGAAGAACGAGGAGTTGTTCCGGGCCAGCTTCGGGGCGCAGTTCATCTCCGGAATCATCATGCCGTCGATGATGTTCATCGGAAACCTGAGCTACGTGGCGATCGCCGTGGTCGGTGGGCTGCGGGTCGCCTCCGGCACGATGAGCCTCGGCGACGTGCAGGCGTTCATCCAGTACTCCCGCCAGTTCACCCAGCCGCTCACCCAGCTCGCCTCGATGGCCAACCTGCTCCAGTCCGGGGTGGCGTCGGCCGAACGGGTCTTCGCGGTGCTCGACGCGGACGAGCAGACCCCCGACCCGGTCGCGCCGGCCCGGGTCACCGACCCGCACGGTCGGGTCGAGTTCGAGCACGTCTCGTTCCGCTACGAGCCGGACAAGCCGCTGATCGACGACCTTTCGCTGGTCGCCGAGCCCGGACACACGGTGGCCATCGTCGGCCCGACCGGCGCCGGCAAGACCACCCTGGTCAACCTGGTGATGCGCTTCTACGAGCTGGACGCGGGCCGGATCACGCTCGACGGGGTGGACATCACCACGATGCGCCGCGACGACCTGCGCGGCCGGATCGGCATGGTGCTCCAGGACACCTGGCTGTTCGGCGGCACCATCCGGGACAACATCGCCTACGGGCGACCGGACGCCACCGAGGAGGAGATCCTCGCCGCCGCCCGGGCCACCTTCGTGGACCGGTTCGTGCGCAGCCTGCCCGACGGTTACGACACCGTCATCGACGAGGAGGGCAGCAACGTCAGCGCCGGCGAGAAGCAGCTCATCACCATCGCGCGGGCGTTCCTCGCCGAGCCGTCGCTGCTGATCCTCGACGAGGCCACCAGCTCGGTGGACACCCGTACCGAGGTGCTGCTGCAACGGGCGATGGCCGCGCTGCGCTCGGACCGGACCAGCTTCGTCATCGCGCACCGGCTGTCCACCATCCGCGACGCCGACCTGATCCTGATGATGGAGGACGGCCGGATCGTCGAGCAGGGCACCCACGAGCAGTTGCTCGCCGCCCAGGGCGCGTACCACCGGCTCTACCGCTCCCAGTTCACCGGCGCTGTGGTCGACGAGGAACTGGCCGCCCAACCGGCATCGGTCTGAGGTCGGGCGGCCGTGCGCGCGAGACGATCGGTGGGCGTGTCAGTCCGACGGCAGCAGGTCGGTCGCGCGGGCGTCGACCTGCCCGCCGATCAGGGCGAGAGCCGCGTCGGCGGGCATCGGAGCCAGGGCGCGGCCGCCGCGCAGGCGCAGCGCGAGGTGCCCGTCGGCCACCTCCCGGGCCCCCAGCACTCCGAGGTACGGGACGCGGCGGCGGGCCGCGTCCCGTACCCGGGCGCCCAGCGAGCCGGCGACGTCGACCTCGACCCGCAGGCCGGCGTCGCGAGCCCGTCGGGCCAGGTCGGCCGCCGCGTCGGCCTGGCCGTCGTCGACGGGCAGCAGCACCAACTGGACGGGCGCGTACCAGGCGGGAAAGGCCCCCTCGTGCACCTCGATGAGGTACGCGAACAGCCGCTCCATGCTGCCGACCAGGCTGCGGTGCACCATCACCGGGCGACGCCGGCTGCCGTCCGAGTCGGTGTACGACAGGTCGAACCGTTCCGGCTTGTCGAAGTCCAGTTGGACGGTGGAGATGGTCGACTCCCGGCCGGCGGCGTCGACGATCTGGATGTCGATCTTCGGACCGTAGAAGGCAGCCTCCCCCGGTGCCTCGACGTACTCCATCCCGGCCAGCGCCTCCCGAAGCAACTCCTCGGCGTGGGCCCACTGGGCGTCGTCGCCGACGTACTTCTCGCCCGGCCCGCGCAGCGACAGCCGGAACCCGGCCGGCCGGACACCGAGCGCGGCGTGCGCGGCACGGATCAGTCCGAGGATCTCGACGACCTCCGCGCCGACCTGCTCCGGGGCGCAGAAGGTGTGCGCGTCGTTGAGCGAGATGGCGCGTACCCGGGACAGCCCGCCGAGCACACCGGAGCGCTCCGAGCGGTACATCCCGCCCAGCTCCGCGATCCGCAACGGCAACTCCCGGTAGGAACGGCCCCGGGCCCGGAAGACCAGCGCGTGGTGCGGGCAGAGCGCCGGCCGGAGCACGAACTCGTCGTCGGCGCTCAGCCGCATCGGCGGGAACATGTCGTCGGCGAAGTAGCCGAGATGGCCGGAGAGTTCGAAGAGTTCCCGCTTGCCCAGCGGCGGCGAGTAGACGTGCTGGTGGCCGGAGCGGCGCTCCAACTCCCGGACGTACTCCTCGACGGCATGCCGGGCGGCGGCACCGGCCGGCAGCCAGATCGGCAGGCCGGCGCCGGCCAGCGGGTCGGAGACGAAGAGGTCCAGCTCACGGCCGAGCCTACGGTGGTCGATCATGTCGGGCTCCTGGATCGGGTACGACCCGGAGGCGACCTGAGCTCCGTTCGGCGCGCTGCCCTCGGGGCGGATCGCCCCGGGGCCTGGTCGACTGTGGTTACGTCAGAGCGGCGCGCCGGGGACACCCGGCGTCGTGGTCATCACTACCGCGCTGCGCATGTGGCGACCGTACCCGCGCGACCATCAGGGATGCACCCGGATTTCGCGGCGGAGGGGTGGGGCGCGCGCGGGGGGGACCACCCCCTCGCCGTCCGGCGGGCTCAGCTGGTACACTGCTGTCCTCAGGAGTGGTGCGCCGCCCCCGC